>DATGOF010000183.1:0-7522 GCA_035306285.1 Acidobacteriota bacterium
TCTCGACGAGGTTGGAAAGGAACTGGAAACCTCAGCGGGACGAATTGAACAGCTCAATGCGGGCCTCACGGAAAGCCAGAAAATTCTCAGCTCTCAGAAGGAGGAACTGACTCGCTATAAAAGTCTTTATACCGGATTAAAGCAAAATCAGGAACAGCAAGTTCGTACTCTGGAAACGATCAATTTGGAGAAAGCCGACAGGCAACAGGTCGAAGGACTTCAAGAAGAGACACTAGAACTCAAAGAAAACGTTGAGCAAACCCGGACTCATCTCGAGAATCTGGCCGCGCGGACAAGCCAGAACGAAACGAAAATAGAAGCGGCTGCGGAAGATCTCAAAGCGGTGCAGTCCGCTGCCGAAACGAATAAACAAGAGATAGCCGACGTCAAGCGGTCACTCGAACGCGAATACTATAACTTCGAGCTACAGAGAAGGGGCGGTTACATGAAAGTGTTCGAGATTGCCCTGAGTCTCAAGGACACTGACTCAGCCAAACGCCAGTTCGATCTTTACTTGATGGCAGATGGCAAGGTTATCCAGAAAGACGATCATCCCATTAATGAACCGATCCTTTTCTATGTCAAGGATCAGAAGAAACCTTACGAAGTTGTGGTGACACGGGTCGAGAAGGATTTTGTCGTAGGCTATTTGAGTGTTCCCGCCAGCTGACGGGAAACTCCTTTTTCTGAAATGAATGGTTCTGCGCCCCGGCTCGGGCAGCACGGCGTCGCCGCCAACTTGAACTCCACTTTGCGGAGGACCAAGGGGCCGATTCGTTCATTCGCTGGCGAATGAGTATCTCAGGGCGAGATCAAAGGCTTCTTATGTGGGGGAAAGCGGGAGTAACGTCGTCGTGTGAGCCGTGAGCGCCTTTCAGCGTGGATCACTGGCCTTCCTCTGCAGACCGCTGTGCTATATTTGCACCATGCTAGGACACAGGCCGACCCCACTCGGCTTATTCGGCATGTTGATTCTGTTCGCTTTCACCTCCTGTGGCAGTAGTGATACCGTGCCATCGGGAGTCTCGGAAGCTATTCCTCAGTTCGAACTTAAGAAAAATCAGATCGAAGGAATCGAAGCGACAGATTACGAAATTCTCGAAGTTAAGGACGAAGGCGGTGTGATCCGAATCGACGTGAGTTTGAATGAAGCTACCTCAGAGGGAGAAACGAAGCGAAGAACACTGAACATACTGCATCAAGTTCAGGCTATGGTTGGAACAGACGACCGCCTGGCGGTCTGGGCCTTTCTTCCCGAGAAACAGGAATCGGTGGGCATGGCCTTTTACTCTCCCCTGACTGAAACCTACCACTTTAAATCAGCGGACGAACTAAATTGAGTCTTCGCAGGACACCACTAAATCAGATACACCGTGAATGGGGAGCCAAATTTGTCGATTATGCCGGATGGGAGATGCCCGTCCAGTATTCAGGAGCCCTGCAGGAACACCTGGCTGTTCGCAAAGCGGTCGGTGTTTTCGATGTCAGCCATATGGGAGAGATCGAGGTCAGGGGAGAAGACGCGCTGCCCTTCTTACAGAGGGTGACCTGTAATGACGTTTCTCGACTGGGGGACCAACAGGCCCAGTATTCGGCCCTCCTTTATCCACAGGGCACCTTCGTAGACGATATCCTCATTTATCGATTTGCCCGAAACCACTTTCTGATCTGCGTGAATGCGGCCAATCGAGAAAAGGATTACGACTGGATGCTTAAACACCGTTCGGGATCTGTCTCGGTCGAGGATACAAGTGACCGATATGTGCAACTCGCTATTCAAGGTCCTCGGGCAGCGGATGTTCTCCAGCAGCTAACTCCTCTCCAGCTATCCACGATCAAGAATTACCGGTTTGCGGTGGGTCCTGTTTGCGATGTGGAGTGTATCGTCTCACGTACCGGATACACGGGTGAAGATGGTTTCGAGCTATACCTGCCACCCTCAGCAGCTGAAAAAATCTGGAGGGCGCTCTTTGAGGCCGGAAAGGAGGTCGGAATTCAAGCCGCCGGACTCGCTGCCAGAAATACGCTGAGACTGGAAGTGCGTTATCCGCTCTACGGGAACGATATTGACGAAACCACAACTCCTCTAGAGGCCGGCCTGGGATGGATTGTGAAGCTCTCCAAAGAAGAGGATTTCATCGGACGCCAGGCTCTTGAAAGTCAAAAGTCGGAGGGAGTACGAAAGCAACTTGCAGGTTTCGAAATGGTCGATTCCGGAATTGCACGGGATGGCTATCGTGTATTTTTCGACTCGTGCGAGACTGTCGTTACCAGCGGGAGTTACTCGCCCAGTTTGGAAAGGGCTATCGGCCTGGTGTATCTTCCACCTGAACGAGCGGTGCCGGGTGAGGAAATTGCAGTTGAAATCCGCGGCCGTAAGCGTCAAGCTCGTGTTGTAGAGACTCCCTTCTACAAGAAGTAGCTTTTATGAGATTGAGGTTGCCAAGAGAAGACTAGAAAGGAAATCAAGCTGATGAACGTTCCTGACGACCTTTTCTATACGGAGGACCATGAGTGGGTCATGGTTGAAGGTGACACGGCCACAATAGGAATCACAGACTACGCGCAAGAAGAGCTGGGGGATGTTGTCTTCGTTGAGCTTCCCGAGGTTGGAGACGCTTTCACGGCCAAGGACTCTTTCGGATCGGTCGAGTCTGTGAAAGCTGTGTCGGAAATTTATGCTCCTGTTTCCGGCGAGGTGGTCGAAGTCAATGAATCTCTCACGGATGCTCCCGAGACGGTTAACGAAGACCCCTATGGGGAAGGCTGGATGATTCGGCTTAAACTGGAAAATTCGGCTGAGCTTGACAACTTGATGTCGGCGGATGACTACAAAGAGTTCCTGAAGGAAGAGGTCGGCTAAGGAGCAACCCTCTTCGTCACAAACTGAACCAGTGGCAATCTACCATCTGGATCGACCTGCCTCATGAAAGAGCTCGACAGATTCCGCCGCCTCTTTCAATCAAAGATAACTTTCACGTCTCTAGTGAGTGCAATTGCTTTTGCATTCTGTTTTCTCCCGAATGTTTGAGCGCGGGGTGTGCTGGAATTTTTCTTGATTTCTTACGGTAATCCCTCCCGGTATGGTTTTCTTACGTTTCTCAGGAGGGCTTTCAGGCCCCTAGCACTTCCCTAATTTAACCCGTTGGGAAAGGCTACACCTCACTGCGCCTAATACCCCGACACTAAAGGCAAACCTCTCCCATCCGATAAGGATGGCTGAAGACGTACGTAGAATTTTGAGAACCCTCTGATTGCGAAAGACAACTGTTTGGTTTGTGATAGATGAAAGTTCTTATAGTCGACGACAACGCCACTATTCGAGTGATCGTCAAGCGGTTCTTAGAGCCTCTTGGTTTGAACGTGATCGAGGCAGGAGATGGACAGCAGGCAATTCTCCAGCTTCACGAAGACCCTCCGGACCTCTTAATCCTGGATATCAATATGCCGCAGGTGGACGGGTTGGAAGTACTCGAGCATATGAAAAGCACCCCGGCCATCTCGAAGATACCCGTAATCATTCTGACAGCAGACTCTACCGAAAGTCTCGTTCTCTCTTTGATTCGAACGGGAATAACGGATTACATCGTGAAACCCTTCCAGCGCCAGCTGCTGGTCAAGAAGGTGTCCAGGGTCCTCGGCCTGAAATGCCCTGTCGAGAACGAAGAGACACAGGGCGAAACTGAAAGAGAAAATCTGGAGGAAGATAAACCCTGCATTCTGGTCCTTGATGAAGATAAAGGCAGCCTCCGAGCGATCGCTGGCTATCTAAACGGCAGAGCACAGCTCTTCACCACTGCCAGTTCGGAGGAGGCAGTCACGTGGGCAGCAACCAATCGGCCGGAAATTGTTTTTCTTGGACTCGGGCTGTCAGAGGAAAGCGCCATCGATGTATTTCACACTATGCTGAGCCAGGAAAAACTGAGCAGTACTCGATTTGTTGCCATAGCCAATCGAAGCATGACCGAGGAAATAATCGCTGCTAAACGTGCCGGCTTTCAAGGTATCGTCCTCAAGCCCTTCGACCAGGAAACATTGTTCCGATTGATCGAGCAGCAGAGTGGCTGGCTCGTTAACCTGCTTCGTTGACGCAACTAAATAGCAAAGTATCCACACGCTGCTAAAGACTCGAGTTGGTTTGGCCGAAACAAGTCAGTGAGTAATGGATTGATCAGCCGCAACATCAGACGACACGATCTACTGTTATGGATATCGCAACTATCATCGGAATCATTGTAGGAACCGTCCTGATCGGCCTTGCCATCGTACTGGGAGGAGAGCCGCTCGTCTTCGTGGACTTGCTAAGTATTTTCATCGTCGTCGGGGGGACTGTAGCGACTACACTGATTCGCTTCCCATTCGGCCGTCTAACCACCACGGCCGGTGTCGTCAAGCATGCGTTTTCACATTATCTTCCCGACCCGGAGGAAGTCATAGCGGAACTGGTAGCTCTGGCGCGAAAAGCGCGTCAGGAGGGGCTGCTTTCTCTTGAGGACTATCAGACCGACGATCCATTTCTTGAACAGGGAATCCAACTAGTCGTCGATGGGAACGAGGCCGAAGCCGTCGAGATGGTATTGATGACTGATATCCGTTATCTCCGCCAGCGCCACCGAAATGGACAGGAAATCTTGAAATCGATTGGTGAAGCCGCGCCGGCCTTTGGAATGATCGGAACTCTGATCGGGCTGGTAATAATGCTAACGAATCTGGAAGATGTGAGTACGCTTGGCCCTGCCATGGCGGTGGCCATTCTGACCACCCTTTACGGAGCGCTCATCTCAAATCTGCTGGCGCTCCCCATTGCCAAGAAGCTGGAGGTGAGGAGTCGCGAAGAAACCCTGAATCGCGAGCTAATTCTAGTGGGGCTGCTAAACATTCTCAAAGGAGAGAATCCCAGGATGATGGAGACGGTCCTGCGGGCTTTTCTTTCGAATCGTAACTATTCGGATGAGCGGAGACAGTCGAAAGAAATGAGGGCAGCGTGAACTTCAACTGGGAATACGACGACTTGGAGCCGGTCGAGGAGGGTGCCCCGGCCTGGGTCGTGACCTTCGGCGACATGATGAGTCTCTTGCTCACGTTCTTCGTACTGCTCTTTTCTTTCTCAGAAATCGACGCGGTTCGCTACCGAGCCCTGAGCGATGCCATTCGTGAAGCATTCGGTGTTCACAAAGCGGAACAAATGTTCGATACACCCACTGCCCCCGATTCCCTGGTGACCGATACTGGAGGAGCGACCGGGGAACTCCTGAATCAGTTGCAGTCGATCATTCCCCAGGCCTTTCCCGGCGCGCTACCCGATCACGGAGAGGGACAGGGAGTTCTGCTGACGGTTCCAGGGAAACTACTTTTTGAATCGGGCAGAGACGACTTGAACCCGGACGTGAAACCGCAACTGAGAAAGATTGCTGAACTTCTAATGGTACGGGACAATCTAACTCTTCAAGTGGAAGGACATACAGATGATGTTCCGATCAACACCGCCAGATTTCGCTCCAACTGGGAGTTGTCTGCTGCCCGAGCCATCGCGGTAATCCGCTTCTTGATCGAAGAATGTGGTGTTCCTAGCTCTCGTCTCGCAGCCGCCGGCTATGCGGATAGCCGTCCTCTGGTCAAGAACGACTCACCCGAAAACCGGGAAAGAAATCGCAGAGTCGAATTCAAGTTTGTAGAAGGGAGGATGTAGTAGCCATGGAACAGACCTTTCCATTTGTCCAGCATCAACTCAACGCTCTTTCCAGCCTGGGCGGCTCCGATCTTCCCGATCAGGAACTCGGATCAGGTCGTCGGATAGACGCGATGCAGGACAGCCTTATTCTGGTTGTGGAAGATGAGCCGCTGATTCGGGAGAACCTGGCCGAATACTTGAGACAGCAGGAATACCAGTGCGAAACTGCCGGCTCGGGTAAAGAAGCACTTCAAAAGCTCCGGAAACAAAGCTTCGATCTGGTGATTACTGACATACGTATGCCTGGATTCACGGGGGTAGAGCTGCTTCGCGAGATTTCCCATTCCTATCCCGACACCGCCGTTATCATGATCACGGCCGTAGCTGACCTGCAGACTGCCGTCCAATCGATGAAGCAGGGCGCTTACGACTACATCACCAAGCCATTCGATCTGGAAAAAGTAATGGAAAGTGTGCGGAGCACGTTACACACCGCTGCAGTACGCAAGCAGGATCATCAGATCACTGAGCGACTCAAATCGATTGTCCAGACCAAGTCTTCGGCACTCGATCTCGCGCTCAAGGACCTCGAATTGCATCGCAGTATGACCCTGGAGGCGCTGGTACGCGCTCTGGACGCACGTGAACATGAAACTCAGTGCCACTCGCTCCGGGTCCAGGCCTATACGCTACGTCTCGCCCAAGAACTCGATTTTGAAGAAGACCAATTGACGGACCTGGGCCGGGGAGCGCTTTTGCATGACATCGGAAAGATCGGGGTTTCCGACAGCATTCTCTTGAAACCGGGGAATCTGACGCCGTCAGAGTGGGAAGAAATGCGCAAACATCCAGCAATCGGGTACGAAATCGTGAGCGGCATCAAATTCCTGGAGAACTGCGCTCAGCTTATTCTCTGCCACCACGAACGATATGATGGCCGTGGTTATCCAGCCGGGCTCCGCGGAGAGCAGATTCCGCTGGAGGCGCGAATCTTTGCGGTAATCGATACTTACGACGCGATCACATCGAATCGTCCGTATCGGCAGGCCCTTTCTTCTGATCATGCACGGGCAGAGATTCAGGTACAGTCAGGTTCGCAGTTTGATCCTCGAATCGTGGAGCTGTTCCTGAGGATCTCTCAAGAGGATCTCGACCGTATTGCCGACCAGTACAGCTGAGACCTACCTTAATCCCTCCGACTCCGGGGGTCCGGCTGTACTTCAGCTTTGCGGTTCTATGAACGCTCTTCCTCGCCACCATATGGCCATCTAAGGTGACCCTCGTCGATTAGGTGAGCCTCCGCCATCAATTCGTTTACGCCGCGGAAGTCTCCGCCGCTATTCCACTCGGAAAAATTTGCCCGGCTTATGCCTGCAGAGAATTAAGTTAACGGCACTATTGTATATCCTCTATCCATTGAATTATCAAAGGTTTATGGTCGACTCACGAATGGCCACGGGCCGATGTTGTCCGAGTCAAGTTCCGGTCCATCTTTTCTCGGCAATTTTTTCCTACAGTTCCTTGCAATGGGGTCGATATGAGGAGCGTAAGTCGCAGGGAGTGAACAGCGGCTCGAATGGCAAGGATGCCAAAACCTAAATTTCAAGGAGGAAACTCAAATGAGTGGTTTCAGTGTAATCAATAACCTTCCCGGTATCGTGGCCCAGCAACAGGGCAGCGTCAACCAATCCAATCTCCAGAAGACCCTGTACAGGTTGTCTTCCGGTCTTCGCGTGAACCGCGGAGGCGATGATGCGGCCGGCCTGGCTATCGCGGACGGGCTGAAGGGCCAGATTCGGACTCTGCAGCAGTCGGTTCGCAACGCCAACGACGGCATCGGCTTCATCCAGG
>DATGOF010000184.1:0-2000 GCA_035306285.1 Acidobacteriota bacterium
AATCCCAGAACCAGTGCCAGTTGTAGTGGACGAGATTTTCGTGGAAGGGCCGACGAGGCACGGGGCCCTGCCAGAGATCCCAGTGCAAGGTCGAAGGGGGCTCGGTCTCGGGCTTGAACCCGATCGACTCTCGGGCCTTAAAGCAGAGTCCCCGCGACATGTAGACGTCGCCGACCTCGCCTCCCCAGGCGCGACGAACCGCCTCCCGGTTTGCCGGTCGTGCTCGGCCTCCGTGCCCGACTTGAACGACACGATCGTACTTACGGGCCGCCTCTATCATCCGCTCGCCTTCCTCGAAACACCAGCAGGCGGGCTTTTCGACATAGACATCCTTCTCGGCCTGGCAAGCCCGGATCGTGAGGAGGGCATGCCAGTGATTGGGAGTCGCCGTTGCAATCGCGTCAATCCCCGGATCGTCGAGAAGTTCACGGAAATCCCAGCAGAGTTTCGGGGATCGGCCCTGCTTCTCCTCAACCTCCTCGCAGCGTGTTTTCCACAATGTCTCATCCACATCGCATAGTGCAACCAGGTTGACCCCTTCGATTTCCAGAAACTCACGGATAAGTCTTCTGCCGCGCCCCCGAAAGCCGACTACCGCCAGGTTAATCTGATCATTACGGGCGAAAGCAGAGCGACTGCTCGGTAGAATCGTCAATCCCGCGGCTGCGCCAACGGCCGACTTTCCGCTCTGCTTAAGAAATCCTCGCCGGTTCGTTTTGCTAGAAACGTTCATCGCACCTTTCCTCCTCTCACCAATGCTGTGGACGATAAGATGTCATTGCACTCACGGGCGGGCATACATGAGACTGCCATCGATATAAGTCTGGAGTACCTGAATGTCTTTGATCTCATCTTCGGGACAGGTCAAGATGTCTCGATCGAGTACGATGAAATCGGCGCGCTTCTCGGGTTCCAGGGAGCCGATTTCATCTTCCCAGTGCAGTAGATAGGCGTTGTTGATGGTGTAGAACCGGATAGCCTGCGCGCGCGTGAGCCGTTCTTCCGGATATAGGACACCATCGTAATCGCGAGCTTGCCGAGTAATGGTTGTCCACATTCCGAGAAACGGGTTATATGGATTCACCGATCTCAGGGACCCGATTTTCTGCATGTGGTCCGTCCCGCCTCCGGCCATCACTCCCTTTTGAAACAGCGAGTGTAGTGGCTGAAAGTAGCGCATCCTCTCGTAACCAAATTGCTGGACGAGCGTCCTTGTGTCGAGATACAGCCAGGCCGGCTGAATGTCCAAAACAGCCCCTAGCTCAGCAGCCATTTCAATGGCCTCCGCACTCATGAAATTCGAATGGGTCACAGAGGGGCGATAGTCCCGCAGGGGCAGGGTTTTATTGATTTCCTTGTAGGTCTCTAGAATCGTGTGAACCGCACCGTCTCCGACGCAGTGAGCGGTAAATTGCAGTCCCGATTCAAACGTCGTCCTGGCCAGAGCCAAGAGCTGATCCGGCGGGATACTGAGTACACCCCGGTATTCTGGATCCGAAATTCCGTAAATGTCGCTGACTCCCCAGGGTTCTCGCATGTAAGCGCTGCCCGTAAGCATGCCGCCATCAAGAGAAACCTTTATTCCGAGGATCTTCAGCCAGGGATCCTCTCGATGAAGTGGGTGGTTGGCAACTTCGCGGATCCGCTCGAGGGTCTGTTCCAGGTCGGCCGGCTCCCGACTCAGCAAACGGTACATAAGGGCCATTCGCACGGGCAACTCACCTCGGTCATACATACGCTCAAAGCGCTCGATGTAATCGGGGTACGCTCCGCGGTCGCTCACTGCCGTAAGACCGACCGAGTTAAAGTCACGAAACATTTCGAGCAGCCACTGATAATAATCCTCCTCGGTGGGTTCGCGGCCGGGAAGGTCCATCTCGACCAGCCGATGCAAGCCTCGCAACAGACCGGTTGGTTCTCCCGTTGCCGGATCCCGTTCTATTTGCCCGGCTCCTCCGTCGGAAACGCGGAAGTTCCGATCGATTCCGAGTTTTTTCAGC
>DATGOF010000185.1:0-4991 GCA_035306285.1 Acidobacteriota bacterium
ATTGCGCACAGTGGTCCGAAGGTTTTCCTACTGGTAGTGGCTGTGAACTTCCTCGGTTACGGCGGAGCATGGCTTCTGGGTGGACTTTACGGTATGGAGGATGCCTATCGCTTGGCCCTTACGATCGAGGTTGGCATGCAAAATGCCGGCCTCGGTGTAGCCCTGGCTCTTAGACACTTCGGTCCCGAAGCCGCCATCCCGGGCGTCCTGTTCGCTGTGTGGTGCATCTTAACAGCATCGGCTGTCACACAGATCATGCGCAGGAGAAGGCTCACTCAGCCAAACACGGTTCCGATAATTTCTTCGAGAAACGAATGAACAGCGTAGGCAACGGAGCTTCATGTTAAGATTGAGGCAAATCTAACCAGGAGCGGCCCCATGCTTCCCTTATTGACTTTTATTCTATTGATAGGCTTTTATCCGCTTTTCGAAGAAGAAGAGAATGTGTCTACTGACGGGCTCTCGGCTAAGGTGCAATCTCTCAAGCGCAGTGACCTGCCCAATGATTTTCCCTTCCAGATACTGGACGAGGGGTTTGCCATTCTCAAGGTTGAGCTCAAGAATAGTGGAGATCAGCACTGGTCATGGCCGACGGGCGCCGTCCAGGCAAAGGACCCCAGAGGGAAGACCCTGGATGTGGCAACACCTGAAGATATGACTCCCAAGATCATGAAGTATTATCGGGGAGGCGGGCCGGCTCCCGTTCGTGGTGAAGCGCGATACGGTACACCAACTTACTATCCAGGTACTTACCGGCGTGGTCCTACAGTCGGCATTGGAGCCGATGGAGGACGAACCGTTTCGGTCGACACACCGAAACGTCTGCGGGAAACCTTTCACGAATACCAGATCTCCACCGAGGATCTGGCCCCCGGAGGAGAACGCTCCGGCTTTCTCTACCTCAAAAGTGACCGAAGCGGAAATCAGCTTTCGGGCGGCAAACTTCAGCTTGGAGACCAGACCATCATTCTCGAGTAGTTTGAATGTCGTCCGTTCCTGATGAGAAGTTAGCCTTTTCTTCAGTGCAAAGAGGTTTCTCACCTTCTGCACGAAAACCAGAAATAGAACGCCGCTACCTGTCTGTAACGGACCTGAAAATCCACCTGCTACAGTCTGGATTGCCTTATGATTCGACTCAAGTCCTTTTCCTGCACGGTGGAAGTTCAGATTCGGCATGGCTTTCCTGGAAGCATGCATTGCCTGCAATTGGATCAATGGCACTGGTGGTGGCGCCGGACCTTCCCGGCTTTGGCTTGAGCGAGAAGCCGGATATCTACTACTCACTCGATTTCTACACCAGATTTGTCGAGGAGCTGATCCGAAAAATTGATCTGATCGAGCCAGTCGTTGTTGGCTCGTCGATGGGTGGGTGGATAGCTCTCGAGTTGATTCTTGCCAGGCGGATTCACGTTCGCGGACTGGTCCTTGTGGACAGTGCAGGTTATCGACCCGCCATTCCTTTTTCTTGGCTGGCCCGGGTTCTTCTTCCTTTTCCCCGGTTGTACTTCATCCTGCGTTCCTGGATCAGCCGGTATCCCTTCCTCATCGCCCATTTGATGCGGTTTATTGTCGACCCGAGTGCTCTCAAGCGCGATCCGGAATTATTGCGCGAGGTTATAGAGGAGATGCGACGTAAGCACGCTGGACGAGCCTGGAATTCATTTCTCCGGCAGGAGCTGGAGAAGTCTCGTTTCCGGAATTCGTGTGAATCCCGGCTACACGAGCTTGAAATACCTGTGTTGCTGATACACGGCCGAAAGGACCCGCTGGTTCCGGTAGAATGGGCGGAGGAAGCTCACAGGAAAATTCCCGGTAGCCGCCTGCAGGTGTTTGAAGATTGTGGACATTGGCCTTCCAGAGAATATCCCGAGCGATTCAATTCTGTTCTGAAGGAATTTCTAGAAGAACTAAATTCGCAACTCCTGTGAACAGATCTCAAGTTTTTCCTTGTGAAGCCGATAAGTGAGATTAGTACGGGTCTTCCGCGCTTTGGTTGAATTGTCGAGAGACCAGATGGCGATGTCTATACCTGAATTGGAAATCAATGAGCCAGTAACGCTGGAATTTCTTGGAACACTTCCTCCTGAGTACGACGATCCAGAAGCCCACGCCAGTCTCCAGGGAACCGTGACGGCTCTCGCGAGAAATACCATTCAGGTTGAACTGCACCGTCCCTTCAAGGCGGTTCTGGCCTTGCAAAGCGGGGACCCCTTTCGGATTAGCTATTCGGATCCAGGCCGTATATACGTTGCCGAGACGAGTCTGGTGGAAGCCAGAGGTTTCGTGAGAACCCGCCTGCTGCTGCACCGGCCCACTCGTTTTGAGCCCGCCCAGCGGAGGCATTTTTTTCGGGCAGAAGCCGCTGTACCGCTCTCCTACAGGGTTGTCCGGCAAGAGGTGACCGAAGACGGTCCGGATTCGGTCACCTATACCGCACGGGCACTCGATATCAGCGGCGGCGGAGTTCGGTTCGAATCTCCCGTTGAACTGTCTGCCGGAACGGGACTTCGAGTGACATTCCTCCCTCCCGGAGATATCCGTAAAGTGGAGGCTACGGGCCGGGTGGTGAGATCAATTCACAGACAGAACGGCTCCACTTACGAAATTGCTGTTGAACTCACCGAAATTAAGGAGCACGATCGCGATTTCTTGATGCGTTGTCTGTTCAGGTGGCAGGCTGAGCTGCGAAAGCTTCAGGAAGCCGAGAATGAAGTCCAGGATCGATAATGTTCCGCGAATGAACGCGAGTTCTATCGGGCGCAGTGCGAATGAACTTTCCGAGTCGCTGCTATCCAAACAAGCGATCGCCAAAATCGCCAAGCCCGGGGAGAATGAATTTTCTTGCGTTTAGCTCGCGGTCGATGGCGACCGTCAGCACCTCGACTTCGGGAAATTCCCGAGTAACGCGCTCCAGACCCTCGGGGGCCGCAACAATCGAAAGCAGCTTAGTTCGAATCGGATTCAGCTTGGTGATGCTGCAAAGAGCATTGCAGGCCGAGCCACCCGTGGCGAGCATTGGATCCAGCAGAAACACCGTCCTGGATTGCAGGTCTGGAAGACTCTGATAGTAGGAACGAGACACCGCCGTTTCCTCGTCCCGTTCCAGTCCCAGGTACCCCACGACAGCATCCGGGAAAAGCCTCAGCACACTTTCCAGCATACCCAAGCCGGCCCGTAGAATAGGTACGACCACCAGAGGCTCATCGAGAACAACTCCCGTCATTTCCTCCAATGGTGTCTTTATCGATGCTTCGCGGACTTTAAGATCGACCGAAGCCTCTATAGCGAGAATTGCTGTGACCCTATCCGTGAGGGCTCGATAATCACTCGGGCCGGTGTTCCGATCTCGTAGCAGTGAAAGAGCGTGGAGCGCGAGTGGGTGATCAACGAGGCGAACAGCTGTTTTCATTGCTTGGCAATCTCTCCGGGTGTGGATGGCTTTGCGCGAGTTCGGAACAACATGCGGAAGAACTTGTAGAGCATCAGGATAATCGCAACACAGGCCAGGAAAACAACGAGCGCGATAACAATCGCAACTTCAGGATAACTTGTAATTAGCCACAGGAGTCCCAGCGAGAGGCCGTCCTCGAAGAGACTTAGAAACCAGTTGGAAAACGGCTCAGGCGACATATTCGCAGCTAGTCGAGTGCTGGACTTAGCTCCGTGGGCCGAAAACGAAGTGAGTCCCCCTAACAGCACAAGCATCCAGAATTCGAAGGAAGAAGCGTCATTAAAGGCACCCGCTGCCAGAAGTCCTCCGGCCGGAACTCTGACAAATCCCTGGATGAAATCCCAGGCATTATCAATCACGGGGATCTTGTCTGCGATGATTTCTACCAGCAGCAGGATACCGGCCACACCCAGCACCCAGGGATTAGCCAGGATCTGAAGCTTGTCGGGCAGGGCAAAGACCTCGATTCGATGGAGCAACCCGAGCGTGAACACAGTCAGATACAGATTCAAGCCTGCTGTCACGCTGGAACCCAGGGCAAGCGCCAGAGGTGAAACGTCCATCTGGATATCTTAGCCCAAATTGTAACCACCACACAGGTTTATGAAGAGCCAAACTTTCATCCAATGGAGAATAGGATGGGACCAGCCATATACGGAAACGTGGCGATACAGACCTGTGAAGGTGGCGTTCTTTATCTTGCCGTCGGGGTTCCCGAACATTCCGGTTCCAACGGTCTGGTTGTGAAAACGACGGGCTGCCCAGTCTGACTTACGTCGCAACGAGCATGCTACCATTGTGACTCGACAGAGACGCCCTCAATCTATAACATCTGTTCGGTCTCTCGATCGAGCGGATCGGTCAAATTCATGGAGAAGCGGATCTGAAGCGGATGGAGGTACTGCATGCAAATCAAATTCTTTTCTCTGTTCTCACAGCCGTCCTATTTTTTGCTTCGACTTTTCTCGGGACTACTTTTTTGCCAGCACGGCGCACAAAAGCTCTTCGGAGTGCTCGGAAGGGAAGCCGCTGATGCGCCTCTGATGATTGTGGCAGGGATTGTTGAGTTCTTCGGGGGGCTTTTCATAGCAATAGGGCTCTTAACACAGATAGCAGCCTTACTGGCGGCTGGTCAGATGCTAGTCGCCTATTTCATGGCGCATGCTCCACAAGGTTTCTGGCCCATTCTCAATAATGGAGAGCTGGCACTGCTTTATATGTTCATCTTTCTCTACATCATGTCCCGCGGTCCAGGCCGGTTCGCAATGGATTCTTACATCAAGCGTGAACCCGGGCCGCGTGGGACCTGAAATGCGTGATCGACTTATCCAGCGCAATCGTCCGATCGAGAGAATAACCCGGCCTTTTGAAGAGTTCACTCGAATGGAGGGGTCGGCCGGTATCCTGCTGGTGATTGCCGCCGCGATCGCTCTCGCCTGGGCGAATTCACCCCTCTCGGAAAGCTATTTCCATCTATGGGAGATGGAGATGGGTCTTTCAGTGGGTGAATACGCCCTGACATATTCTCTGCATCACTGGA
>DATGOF010000186.1:0-3746 GCA_035306285.1 Acidobacteriota bacterium
AGAAATGAGAACTCCCATCCTTCCAGGATGCGTATTCTGGGACCGGCTCCCGCGGCCCTGGAGAGAGTCAAAAAGGACTATCGATTTCAGGTCTTGATCAAGACAACCAGTCGAAGTGAACTGGGAAAAGTACTTCACGCAACACTGGAAGGGTTACAGCCCAAGTTGAAAGGCCAGCTTAAGCAGATCTCGATTGATATTGATCCGATAAACCTGTTGTAATGGTGGAAAGTGCGGATAGAGGCCGAAATTCTCTGCAGAATGGTAGAACACGCGGTTCTTGAAAATCCCTATGAGTGTTGCGGGTTGCTGACGTCACGGGGACAAACAATTGACGGTGTTTATCCCTGTGTCAATGAAGTCCAGAGTCGAACTCGCTTTTCGATCCCGGCTGCACAGCTGTTTGAGTTTTTCCGCTATGCACGTGAACATGAGCTGACTTTCGCCGGAATCTATCATTCTCATCCGGATGGAGATCCAACCCCATCTCATTTAGACGTTGCAGAGTTTCACTACCCGGAAGTCAGTTATTGGATCATTTCTCTGAGACGAGGAAGGCCATCCGTCAACTGCTATCGCTGGGATCACGATGCAGGGGGATTTGTACCGGTGATGTTTCAAATTGTCTCCGCTCGTATGCGCCATGATTTGACTCCTCTTCCGGATTTGAGTATTAGTAAGATCCTGTCGGTGGTACCTCATCGTGAATCCGATCCAAACCTCTGAGAAGATGAGACGTTACGGTGCATGCCGCTTGGAATTGATCGGAGGTAAGGGGATATCTCCTCCGGCCAAGACATCAGTTCAATTTTTCAATACACCTTATTGAGCCAAAATGAATCCTGATGCAATGCCAATGGAGCCGGATCTCTTCGCTCGCGTGCGGGACCTGGGTTCTCCTGAATTATTCGAATTTCTGGAAAAGATTGCGAGGGTCTTGCCCGACGAACTCAGATATCGCCTGAAGCACGTCATCGACACTCTCCCCCAGGAGGGAGATAACCTGCAGCGAGTGCTGGAGTTGGTTCGAGCCCAGTGGAAGGACCTCCAGTCAGACGAGTGGATCAGGATTGCTATCGTAGGACCGGGTAGGACGGGCAAAAACAGTCTCTTTCGAGCCCTTACCAGTCGTCAGGACCACCCCGGGCGACCCATCTTCTCGATCGTGGACACCCAAGGACTGGACGAATTTCTCGGCTACGATCGCCAACCAGCAGTACCCGAAGAACTGGTCAGTGCTGACGTTATCTTACTGGTGTTGGACGGCCGCTATGGGATTTCAGACGCAACCGTAGAGATGCATCGCAAGCTGTCCAGGTTGGGGAAGCCTTTGTTGGTCATTCTCAACAAGATTGATCTGGTGGACGATCCCGGAGAAACAGCGCGGGAGGCCCGGCGCCTTCTGAACACCAGCATCTTCACGGTTTCAGTGATGCAACCTGAAACGATTAATCGTTTGCTCAAGGGAATAGTTGCAGCCAACTCGAGAGCTCTCTATCCTCTATCCCAGACGTTTCCCGAGTTTCGAAAGACCATCTGTAACGGGATTGTTTCCCAGGCCAGTTTCGGGTCGGCACTGGTGGCTCTGATCCCGATTCCGGTGAGTGATCTTTTACCGATGACAGCCATCCAGACCGCGATGATCTTGAAAATTGCCCGCGCTTTCGGGTTCTCTATCAATCGCAGTAGAGCACGAGAGTTGCTGCCGATGTTAGCTGCAGGCGGTCTTATTCGCGAAGCCAGCCATCGACTCCGGGTTCGATTTCCCAATCAGAAAAAACTCATCGGCGTTACCGTCGGTGGTGGCTGGACCTATTTGCTGGGTCATGCAGCCGTTCTCTATTTCGATCGGCTTGCTCGTTTTGTCAATCATGCGGAGACAGATATCCCCTATCTGTCTCAGGTTTCAACTCGAGGTTAGGAATGAGAGGCGAATACGAAGAGAAAGCTCCGGATTCACGGAGGCTTTTGGAAGAAGAGGAGTTCTTGCGTGATTCTTCAGAGACACGCTTACTCCAGCAGAGTATGGAGACTCTTCGACAGGGATTTAACTGGATTGCTCATTTTCAACGCCAGCATCCCGGCTATGAGTTTCTCCAGTTCGAAGATATACCAATGGCTGAAGCTCCCGAACTGAGTGAGGCCCGTGTCGCACTGGTGAGCACTGCGGGAGTGTATGTTGAGGGACAGAAGCCCTTCAGTATTTCTCCCGGGGAGGTTGGGGATGAATGGCTTCAATACCGGTTCAAAGAAAGCGGGGATCCGACGTTCCGGATAATACCGTCAGACGTCGATCCGGAGAGCCTGCGCCTGGCGCACCCCTATCTGGACATCAGTGGAGCGGAAGAAGACATTAACATTGTCTTCCCGCTGACACGGTTGCGCGAGCTCGAGGAGGAAAACTTTATCGGCGGACTGGCTGCGTTTCATATCTCTTTTATGGGATATCTGCCGGATCCCTACGAGGTGGAGCCAGAGGCTGAAGAGGCGGTCCAGCGGCTACTCGACGACGGTGTCGACCTGGTTGTGATGACCCCTGGAGAAGTATTGAGTCACCAGACAATGGGGCTTGTTCAGCGGATCATCGAAGACGCCGGGATCGCCACGATCAGTATCACCCTGTGTCGTGACATCACCGAACGGATTGGGGTTCCGCGCGCCGCTCATTACCGCTTTCCTTTTGGGTTCACCCTGGGAGAAACCAACGAAGAAGCGGTTCAACTTCGAATATTGAAGGATCTCCTGCGCTCGGTCCGTGAAATCGAAGAACCGGGCGTCATCGTGGACTTGCCTTATGAATGGGTTGACTGAACGATGAACAGAGATCTGGAGTTGGCAAACCAACAAGATGCATCGGATGACGAAGCACAGACCGATGTCCAAAGATGGTCAGAGTCGGTCGACGGAGAGCTCTACGAAGAGCTTCTGAATCGTTACGAACGTGTCCTCGTCTATGCCGGTCGACTCCAGCAGCAGCTGAAACAGCAAAGCCATCTACTCGACCAGTATCAGTCCCTTGAAAAGGAGAACCAGCGTTTGCGGCGATTGAATGCGGTCGAACAGTCTTATGTCAGGTTGTTGGAAAGGGCACTCGAGTCACTCGGAGTTATCGATTCTTCTGCCTTTGAAGAACCTGACGAGGAACAAGAGCTTGAAGAGGCCGCTCCTCTGGCCGATTAGCTCCCCGGGAAAGTCCCGAGAAAGACGCGTCGTCCTTTTGCTTATTGCGCACCTTCTGTGAGAGGTACTCCTTTCAATGACCGGAACTGTCGATTGAGCGAGCCGCCGCAATCGCAAAGTAAGTCAGGATCATGTCGGCTCCGGCTCGCTTGATTGACGTCAAAGTTTCCAGCATCACAGCTTCTTCGTCCAGCCATCCGTTCGCTGAGGCCGCTTTGATCATGGCATATTCGCCGCTAACCTGATAGGCGGCCACCGGTACCGGTGAGTGTTCCTTGACGCCGGCAATAACGTCTAGATAGGAGAGAGCGGGCTTGACCATCACCATGTCCGCTCCTTCGTCTATGTCCAGAAGTATTTCTCGAAGCGCTTCCTTCGAATTGGCAGGATCCATCTGGTAGGTCTTCTTGTCTCCGCTTCTTGGTGCTGAATCAAGTGCATCGCGAAACGGGCCATAAAAGGCAGAGGCATACTTGGCTGAATAGGCGAGTATACTCACCTTTTCGTGGCCTTCTCTATCGAGTGCCTCGCGGATATATCCAACTCTCCCATCCATTATATCGGAC
>DATGOF010000187.1:0-3947 GCA_035306285.1 Acidobacteriota bacterium
GACCCCAATCGCGTTGCACTGCTCCTCGCGATGCTTGAAAAGCGAGCCGGTATGCATCTCCTCGGTACCGACGTTTACGTGAACGTCGCCGGAGGCATTTCCATCTCCGAACCAGCACTTGATCTCGCCCTGGTGGGAGCCGTCGTCTCGAGTTTCAACGACAAGGCACTACCGCCGGATACGGTTGTTTTCGGAGAGGTCGGACTGGCAGGAGAAGTGCGGGCCGTGAACCTCGCACAGACACGCGTTAAAGAGGCCTCCAACCTTGGTTTTCGACGTGTCCTGCTTCCTGCCGGCAATCTCCCTTTAGCCGAACCCACGCAAAATCTTGCTCTACAAGGAGTTTCCTCAATTAACGATTTCCTTCAAAGTATCGACTTCTGGTAAAGTCAAGATTCAGAACTGGCTTGGCCATTCACGCAGGGGATTTCGGATCGATTCAGTTATTGGAGAGTTAATATGGGCCTGTGGTTGCTCCGAGTTGCATTCATAGCCAGCCTTACGACCGCCGCTTATGTGACAACGCCGTTTTATATGAGCGCATCAAGTGCTGCATTGTTTGGGGCTGTCGTTGGTGCAGTTGTCATACTTCTGGAAATCAATATTCGTCGCTGCTCGTTGAAGACACTAGTTGGCGGACTCATCGGAACAGGGGCTGGTTTAGTCGCAGCCCTGCTAGTCAGTTTAATTTTACGAAGCCTGACCTTCCTTTCGACGAACACGGCCGGGTTCCTGCAGATACTGTCACTCCTGGTGTTCGTTTATGCAGGGATGGTTATTGGCTCAACGCGAGGAGCCCTTTTCAAGTTCGGCTTCAGCAGTGCCTCAGATCGACTCCCCGAACAGCGGTTTGCCAAACTTCTGGACACGAGCGTCATCATCGATGGTCGAATTGGTGATCTAGTTGAGACCGGTTTTCTGGAGGGAGAAATTCTTGTTCCTGAGTTTGTTCTCCGAGAACTTCAAGTGATCGCTGATTCGGATGACCAGACTCGAAGAAACCGTGGAAGGCGAGGACTGGATATCCTCCAGAGGCTGCAAAAGAAGGCCGGAATCGAAGTAAAGATCATCGAGCAGGACTATCCGGAGATCAAGCAAGTCGATCTCAAGTTGATAGAAATGGCACGCGAGCTGCCCGCAAAGATTGTCACTAATGACCTCAACCTCAATAAAGTCGCTCAATTGCGAGGCGTGAAAGTGCTGAACATCAATGAGCTCGCCAATGCCATGAAAGCGGTTGTCCTCCCGGGTGAATCGATGCAGGTCTTCATCATCAAAGAAGGAAAAGAGTACAATCAAGGAGTTGCTTATCTGGATGATGGAACTATGGTAGTCATCGATAATGCAAGGAGAATGATCGGAAGAACTGTTGACATTCAGGTCACCAGTGTTCTTCAAACAACAGCTGGAAAGATGATTTTCGGTAAGTTCCAATCAACTGCTGAAGGTGAAAAAGAAAACGAGCTCGACCGCCACAGGGTGAGCCGACTTTGATCGGGCTCGTGCTGGCTGCCGCAGGCGAAGGAAATCGGTTCGGCGGCACTCCTAAACAGTTCAATCTAATCGGCGAGACGCCTGTATATCTTCGCGCACTTCAACCTTTTTTCGGACTGGTCCATGAGATCGTAATTCTCGTACCTGCCCAGTGGCTTAGCAAGATTGGCGCAGAGATACGCCATCGCAAGCTCGAAAATGTGAAGGTCACCACGGGAGGACCACGACGCCAAGACACCGTGAACAAAGGTCTGAACGAGTTAAGCGAAGAGGTCGAAATCGTCCTCATCCATGACGCGGCTCGCCCTTTTGTAACTCGAAACCTGATTCAACGGGTTATCGAAAAGGCGAGACACTCGGGAGCCTGCGTTCCCGTTCTTCCTGTTCCAGATACAATCAAGGAAGTTGAGCATGGTGTGGTCCAAAGAACCCTGGACCGAAACCGGCTGTACCTGGCACAGACTCCCCAGGCTTTTAGCCGCTCCTTGCTAAATCAAGCCTTCGACCTCGCCAGGAAGGAGGAGTGGGAGGTCACTGACGAATCGAGCTTGCTCGAGCGCATGGGCGAAACTGTTTACGTCATCGAGGGCGAAAGAAGTAATATCAAGATTACGTGGCGCGAAGATTTGGTCAATCTTCGACCTCTGAATGATAGAACGTGAAGAAACCTCCTTTTCGTGTTGGTACCGGCTTCGACTTTCATCCATTCGCTGAGGGAAGGCAACTTCTTCTAGGGGGCGTTCACATCCCAGGCTGCCCCGGGCTCAGCGGCCATTCAGATGCTGATGCACTGCTCCATGCAGTTGCAGATGCCCTTCTGGGTGCTGCAGGATTAAGTGATATCGGTAGCTACTTCCCCGATACTGACGACCGCTTTCGGGACGTTTCAAGTCTGCTTTTGCTTGAAAAAGTTTATCGCCTTGTCCGAGGCAAAGGGTTTTCAGTGGGCAATGTCGATATCACGGTTATCACAGAGCGTCCTCGAATCAAACCTTATGTCGAAGCTATTAAAGCCAATCTATCACGTGTGCTCTACCTCAATCCCGATGCGATCGGAGTTAAGGCAACCACGATGGAGGGCAAAGGTCCAATCGGCCGCGGCGAAGGGCTAGCTGTCCAGGTTGTCACCCTGTTGTACGAGGCAGATGAGTCACAACAATGAATGATGTAGAAATAGAAGAGTTCTGTCTGCTGGCCCAAAAGACGGCCACACAGGCGGGGCGGCTGCTCGAGACCAATCGGACCACAGAGTTTGATATCTCGAAAAAGGGAAGAATCAACCTGGTCACTGAGATGGACTTGCGCTCCGAGAAGCTCATTGTCGAGTCGATTTTAGCCAAATTTCCGGACCATCAGATTCTTGCCGAAGAGAAGGGTGTGCTTGGAGGTAAAGGGCCCGTTCGGTGGATTATCGATCCTCTTGACGGAACAACCAATTATGCCCATGGATATCGCTTTTACTGCGTTTCAATCGGTATAGAGGTAAGGGGAACCGTCGTGGCGGGTACTGTTTACGATCCGGTGACAGAAGAATGCTTTTGGGCCATCAAGAATCACGGAGCCTACTTAAATGAACGCAGAATTCAAGTTTCATCTGAAACTGTGCTGGGAGACAGCCTCGTCAGCACCGGATTTTCCTACGATGAATCCCAAATCACGGCCAACTTGGAACACTTCAGCCGTGTGATCTATGAGACGCGAGCAATCCGCCGCGATGGAGCGGCTGCGCTGGATCTGTGCTATGTGGCTTGTGGTCGTTTCGATGGTTTTTGGGAGCTAACCTTGCATCCCTGGGACGTGGCGGCCGGCCTGCTGATCGTACAGGAGGCCGGAGGCTCGATCACTCGGCTTGATGGAAGCCCCTGTGATATTGACGATCAAGAGTTTTTGGCCACTAATGGAAAGATCCATAGTGCCTTGTCTCGTCTATTAAGCCGATAACGCGTTCTTGAGCTTCCTTTGAGCAAAACCGCTCGAGAACAGCATGCCATTCCGCCAACTTGTCCTCCAAGTGTGGACCAGCCCCCGATAATCCTCGGTCTCTCGAGGATCCTCTCTGCGTCAGACAGGCGGAATAGAATGTGGCAGATGCGAATCGCCGTAGCGACTACAGCAAGTGTGGAGATCAAGGCTGTTGAAGAGGCCTTGAAGGTCTTCTCTGACAAGCTCATTGAAAGAGGGGAAGAAACAGAGCTACTAACTTACAACCTGGCGGGCCTACCGGATCGCTTCCCTCTTACCACTCACGAAATCATGACAGATCTCCAGAGTCGCGTTGAAGACCTTATCCTTCAGCTCAAACGCGAAAGGGTAGAGTCGGACTATTACGTCGGCCTCAGGTCTGGTTTCAACGTTATCGATATCCGAGGCCCAAAGCGTAAAGTGTTTCTCGAGAACTGGGTTTATGTTTTCCGATGGCCATAGAGGATCTTTTGGCCACGGCGGCGGAGTGG
>DATGOF010000188.1:0-7753 GCA_035306285.1 Acidobacteriota bacterium
AACAGCTGAAGCCGGGGATGATTGCTATCGATGTGGGAGCGCATGTCGGCTATTACACACGCCTGTTTTCCGATCTGGTTGGCCCCACCGGCAGGGTCTATGCATTCGAGGCAAATCCGCTCAACTTTTCTTTGCTCCACCACAATACCTTCCGACACGCTAACGTCGAGATGATTCACAGGGCGGTGTCCAACAGAATCGGGCAGGCGACCTTATACGTGAGTTCGAAGAGCGGCTCACACAGTCTTTACCAGAGCGAGTTTACTCAAGACAAAGTGCAGGTCGAAACAGAGACGCTCGATCATTTCTGGAAGCGCATCGGCTCTCCCGAGATTGGCCTCATCAAGATTGATGTTGAAGGCGCTGAACCCTCTGTGCTGGCAGGTGCCGAATATCTGATCAAGTCTCACAATCGAACTCGATTAATCATTGAATTTGCACCCACCAACCTCGGTCTTGGAGGGAGCCAGCCTGCTGAGTTGATTCGGTCGCTTCGAGAGCTCAATCTGTCATATCGAGTGATCTCCTGCCACGGAGAGCTTCAGGAGGAGATTCCCGATCTGGAGCGCTACGAGCTTGTCAATCTGTTCTGCTGGAAAGGAACGCTGTAGGCAGGATCGGTGCGTGTTCTATTTGTGACTCCCTATGGTTTCAACGACCGCTATCGCTATTTCACTGAGTTTGTCATTGCGCGAGCTCTGACTCTCCGGGGATGGACGGTTTCCGCGTGTGTGAGATATGCCGGTGAAAAGTCGAGGCTTGACCGGAGTGAGGGGATCGAGATTCATCGAGTCCAGGGAAAACGGCAGACACTGCAGGCCCTCACTAAGCTGATCGCCAGGACTGAAGTGGTTCACATTTTTCACCTCAGGAACCTACTGGCTATTCCCGCATTGACACTCAGCCGCTTCTTTCGAAAAGCCGTTATCTTCTCGGAGTACGGTTTGCTTCACGACCCGTACCTGGTCCGAGACCGTGATGATCCATTGGCGTCACCCCTCGATTTTCGGCCATCCTTCCGAAGCCGACTCTATCGTCTTCCGATGACTGCTGCAGATCGTGTCCTCTTTCTCAGCAAGCATAATCTGGAGCTTTGTGAAAAGCTCGGCATCTCGGGAGAGCATGTCGACTGCCTCCCGGCGGTCATCGACGGGAGAAGGTTTGATGAGAGAGAAACCGCACGACTTTCGGGCAGAGCTCAAGTTCCTGTCGAGCCGTTTATTTTATTCGTTGGCCAGCTCAAGCTCCGGAAAGGCTGGGATGTGTTGCTGCGTTCGGTGGTCGATATTCCCCGGGTGGTGCTCCCTAAAGTTGTCGTTGTATCCTCCACATACGAGAACCCTCACCCTCATTTTGTGGAGTTGGTGCAAACGTTGGGGATTGGAGACCGGATTGAATATCTCGCAAGAGTCCGTAACGCACATCTCGAGCAACTCTACCGACGCTGCTCGTTACTCTGTGTGCCCTCCCGCTACGAGGGGTTCGGGCTCCCGGTCCTGGAGGCACTCGAATTTGAAAAGCCGGTGGTCGCGAGCAATGTCCCGGCTCTCAATGAAATCATCGACCACCGAGTGAACGGATACCTGGTTCCACCAGGAGAGCCGGCAGCACTCGCACGCGCGATCACCGAGGTTCTCAGTGACAGAGAACTGGCCGGGCGGCTTGCAAAGGCCGGCCGAGCGTCAATCGACAACTACTGTGTCGATGCCTGGATCGACCGCTGGATCGAGCTCTATCAGAAGGTGAGCCAAGGCAGAACGACCGACGTCTCGGTGTAAGTCAGGTGAGAATACTGAACCTCGGTTTCGATCGAACGATTCTTTCGGAAACGAGGGATTCGCCCAACGATACGCGAGATCGCCATTTACGGTACGCAAGGGCTCTCCGAAGTCGATACCCGGCGTCTTCCTTGACTATGGTGGTGCCGGCTCCGGAGCGAAGCCCCGGAAGGCTGGAAGAGGTGGAAGCCGGATTGCGTGTCATTCCGGTGCCGACGTCGCGTCCGTTGTTCGCTATCCAGGCTTTGCCGCCGTTATTTCGCCTGCTATCGGACGAATCCTTTGATCTGATTACCACCCAGACACCTTTTGACGACGGGCTTGTGGGCACCTTGCTGAGTCGCCGTTTCAAGCTACCGCTGCATGTCCAGATGAATTCGAGCTTCCTCGATCATCGGCTCTGGCTACGTCTTCGTTTTCACCACCAGATTTTCAACTTGATCGGCAAAGGTGTCAGCCGGCACGCGACGACTGTGAGGGTTGTCTGCTCGGCTGAACGGCATCGCCTGGAGAGTTTATTTCCTGAGTTAAAAGGAAAGGTCACAAGTCTCCACCCGTTCGTTCGGCGATGTCCGGTGGCGGTGCCTGTCGTTTCCCATTCTTTCAATAGAGCTTTGCAATGGTTGGAAGACAGCCGGCTATTTCTTTATGTCGGGAGGCTGGCACCGGAAAAGAATCTTTCCTTGCTGCTCAGGGCCTTCCAACGACTGCCGGACCAGGTCGGGAAACTGATCCTGGTCGGAGACGGAGTCATGAAGAAGAAGCTTGAGCGAGAGTCGAGAGGGCTCGGAATATCCCGTAAGGCTTACTGGGCCGGAAGCCAGCCTTTTCTCGATCTACAAAGCTGGTATTCACGAGCGCACGTCACCATCCTCCCATCTCTGTTTGAAGGCTTCGGAAAGGTGATCGTTGAATCTTACCTCCAGCAAACACCTGTAGTCGTGACGCCGTTTATGAGCGCGACTGAGCTGGTCGAACCGGACAGGACTGGTTATATCCTCCGCTCGTTCAAAGATCCTGATGAACTGGCGGGCGTCCTGGAAAACGTCTCTAAAGATCCTTCCGTTGCTTTCCAGATGGGAAAGCTGGGCAAACGGAAGATGAATGATTACCTGTTGAGCGAAGAGGAATATATGGGGCGACTGATTTCGATATGGGAGGACACCATCAACCGACACACTGCTCTTTGCTAGCCGATGAGGACATCACTGGGAGGTGCAGACTTCCCCGGCCATCTTCTCTGGTTCAATTTGGCAATGGACGAATCGGACCCGATTCTGGGCTTTACCTCATCGTGGGTCAGAACTATGGCGCCACGAGTCCCTCGCATCCACGTGGTTACCATGCGGCGAGGACAGATCAGCCCATTGCCTCCACAGGTCAATCTCACTTCGCTGGGAAAAGAGACCGGGACACCGGAAATAATTCGCGCATTAAGATTTTACGCCACCCTTGCTCAGATTCTCCGGCGTGAGCGGATCAGTGTTTGTTTCTCGCACATGACGCCAATCTTCACGATTATGGCGGCACCGCTTCTAAAATTATGGAAGGTTCCGGTTGTCACCTGGTATGCCCACAGAGCAGTGACTCGCAGGCTGCGTTGGGCCGATCGTCTGTCCACCAGGGTCGTCTCCGTCAATGGTCGCTCTTATCCACTGGTCTCATCGAAGCTGGTCCAGATTGGGCACGGGATCGACACTCAGTTTTTTGAGCCCGCTCCGAACGTAAGCCGATCTTTGCATGACATCCTGGTCGTGTCCCGCATTTCACCAATCAAGGATCCTAGCGTTCTCTTTGAAGTCGTTCCAAAGCTCAGGGAGGGGGGGCTGCCGGTTCGCTGTACACTGGTTGGTGCGCCACCCGATCGAGATCTCGAGTTCTCTCGACAATTGGAAAGAAAACTGGTCGACAAGGGGCTCCAGGATCAGATTCGATTCGCCGGCCCAGCCGTGACCGGTCAGGTCAGAGATTGGTACCGTCGTTGCGGAGTTCACGTTCACGTCGCGCCGGCCAATAATGCAGTGGATAAGGTACCACTGGAAGCGATGGCTACCGGACTGGTGAGCTTCTCTTCGGCGGCTTCCCTGCAGGAGACGCTCGGACAATACAGAGACCTTCTTTTCTTTAAAGAAAATGACCCCGATGACCTGAAGCAGAAGCTCGAGACCTTTTTTCGGCTTAGTGATTCTGAACGGGAAAATATGGCGGCCTACTTAAGAAATCGAGTCGTGCAGATGCACGATCTGAGAAATCTGGTCGACCGACTCCTCGACGTTTTTCGATCCTGCACGGTGCCAGGAAAGGGGGAAGCGGATCGACCCATCGGTCAGTCTTAAGAAGAGCCGGGAACAAGTGCACAGGTTGCCGCCGGGAGACGAAATCAAGAGCTTCAATAAAGCTAAAGCGGCGCTTCGCCCCGCGGTTTGGCGCCACTTGGAAGAGCAGAGTCATTTGAGAGCCCGAGGGTTTTACAGGTGAAGAGCGGAGGCATCCTTTATCTGAGTAATGCTCGCTTGCCCACTGAGAAGGCACACGGGTTTCAGATTGTGAAGATGTGCGAGGCATTTGCCGACCATGCTCGGGTCAAATTAGTCCATCCCTATCGAAGACAGCGGCCTCATATAAGAACCGCTGGAGATATCTGGAATTTCTATAACTTGAAACAGACTTTTGAAGTCTGCCGACTCGGGAACCTCGATGTCGCTTGTGTCGAGAAGGTTCTGCCTTTGCCCTTATACCGAGGAGTTTTTTTTCTACACTCCCTTTTGTGGGGACTGCGTGCGGCCGTTTACGCACGAAAAGAGAAAGCGTCCATCAATTACACCCGTGACCTGGTCATTGCTTTCTGGATGGCGAGACTTGGGCAGCCTACTATTTTTGAAGCGCACTCCATTCCGGCAAGAGCCCGCCTCTGGCTATTAAGGGGATTGAGCAGAAGCTCATCCCTGCTGCGTGTGGTGGCACTTACTTCCTTTCTAGGTGAACGCCTGACGAAGCTGGGAATCTCCAGAGAGAAGATTACCATTGCACCGGATGCGGTAGATCCGGACGATTTCGCAAATTTGCCGTCACCTGTTCTCTGCCGGAAAAGGCTGGGGCTCCCGGCGGATTCCTTTTTCCTGGGCTATGTTGGGCGATTTCAGACAATGGGACGGGAGAAGGGAATCCCTGATCTCATCAGAGCACTCGCATATTTCGACAATGGGGATGCGCCTCACCTGCTGTGCGTCGGCGGGCCACTGAATGCAGTTCCAGATTACCTCGAGGTAGCCTCACAGCAGGGGATATCCGAAAACCTTCTCACCTTCATCGACTATGTCCCGAAGCGTAAAGTTCCATATTGGGTTCGGTCCTGCAACGTTGTGGTTATCCCCTTTCCTGCTGAGCAGCACTACGCTTACTACGCCTCGCCTCTGAAGCTCTTTGAGTATATGGCTTCCGGTGTGCCGATCATCGCCAGTCGTCTTCCCTCTCTGGAGGAGATCCTGGTTCACGAGCACAATGCGTTGCTGGTGGAGCCGAACAACCCGGAAATGTTGGCCGGGGCCGTTAGACGACTTCGTGCAGACCCGGAATTCGCTCTACAACTGGCGGAACATGCACGTCGAGAGGTCGCATCACACACCTGGAGATCGCGTGCTGTAAAGATTTTGGATGGGCTTCCGTGTTGAAGATTGTTGTAGGAGCGATGGCGGCAATCTTTTGCCTGCTGCAAGCTGGCTACCTGCTCACCAACTTTCAACATAACCTGCGGGCAATCGAAGTTTACCAGGTGTCATCTCACTCGCCCGAGGTCACACAAGCGTTCAGCACTGTTGATCTCGGCGCTACGCCCCGAAATCGAGGAGATTTATATTGCGAAGAAGATTATCCCGCGAGCGGCTCTCAGGCTCATCTCAGGATGCGCGCATGGCATCGTTACCTTTGCGGTGATGTTGAAGGAGCGATTGCTCTCCTGGCAGAGGCCGCGGCCGGCCAGACAAATCTGCCGGCGTCGGAACATGCTCATCTACTCTGGAATCACCTGGGGCCTGAGGTTGCCAGTCGCTCTCCCGGGAGCTCTGACCTGGCCTATTCTCTGGTGGCGAAAGGGAGTGAATATGTCCAATCCAATGATGAGGAGGAAGCCTGGAGATTGTTCCAGCAGGCAGTTCATTTCAATCAGCGTGTGCCCTACGCCCATTACGGACTCGGCTCGATCCTTGCCCGCCGGAAGGCGGACTCTGAAAAAAGCATTGTCTATTTGCGCCGTGAGATCGAACTGAACCCGGGGTTTCCTTACAGCTATACCCGACTGGCAGAAGTCCTGTTGGCCCTCGGCAGACTCGAGGAAGCGGAGGAGGTCTGCCTCCAGGCAATCTCACAAGATAAAGGATTTCCTGTCTACCAAACTCTGCTGCGCATTTACTTAAGACGGGATGACTGCGGAGGTGCGCTCCGGGTAGCCGGAGCGCTGATTCAACGTGAGGAGGGCGATCCGATCCAGATAATTCGCCTTCTTATCCGGTGCGGAGAAAGCCAGAGGGCTCTTCGAGAACTACAACGGTTACTAGAAGACCAACCGGAACATACAGCGGCTCGTGAGCTCCTCGCCGAAGTACTCTCCGCCACGGAAACACCCAATCCACCATAAGGCCGATAGCACACGAGGGACCTTGTCTTCTCATCGGTTTGGGAACCGCACTCCACTGTCAGGTGGCAGAGTTGGTTCACGCGATTTTGCCGCGTGAGACCCACTTTGAATGGAGATACAAAGGACAGTCGACCAACTTCGTGATGATTGATACAGGTACTGCCAATCGAAGCGACGAGTTGATTAGCAGATTATCGGTGGGAACTCTTCTCCTGGCCCTGGGTACGGCAGGAGTAATGGTAGTATCCGCCTGGGCCCTGGCGTCAGGGCTGCCCGTAGCCTCGTTGAGTGCAGGATTACTGGCAGCCGTTGTTTTGTGCTGGACGTCGCCTCGCCTTCGGCTGGGGTTGCTGTTTTTGGCCAGTATTCCCTCGTATTTCTACTCTATTACAGCCTGGGGTTCGCCGGGGCAGGATTACACTGTCGAGTTCTCCATGGTGATCCCCTGGGTGCTTCTTATAGCAAGCCTTCGTGAGATGCGGCTTCCGATTGGAGGTCCCCTGGCATTTTTCACGGCGCTGGCATTTATGGGCCTCCTAAGCGGACTGGTTGCGATAGCGATTCGTGACCCTGGCTATTTTTTCCCCATATTGAGAGCGCTGATCAGCTACTCGACCTATCTTGTCATTCTTACTCTTCTTTATTCACTCTGGCGCAAAACTGGCTCGCTTGAAGAGCCTCTTCGGTGGATCACCTGGTTTTTGCTGGGCATCAGTTGTGCCGTCATCCTTCAGTTCGTGCTCTATCTACTTGGATTCGATGTCCTGTGGGGACTTTTCCCCGAGCACAATTTTAAATCTCGAGTCCCCTTTCTTCCTTTCAGGAGTGGCGGATGGGTGGGGTCACCTGAGGATGTAGGGGTGCTCACGGGGTTTCTCTTTCCACTTGCTCATCACTATCTGGGATTGACGGGAAGCCGGAAGAAGCAGGCTCTTTTTTCAATTCTGGTGCTGGCAGCTCTGCTGGCCGGTCAGAGTCGAACCGGTCTGGGCTTCTTCCTGATCTACTTTCTGATCGTCGTCCTGCTGAATCCCTCTCTTCGGCGCCGGGTGGGGGCCGCGGCAGGCGGACTGACAGCTGCCGTCATTTTCTTCTTAGCGCTGCAGCACACTGATCTGCTCACCGAAAACATCGCTCATCAGCTCTATTGGCGCGGAGACGCCCAGGCGGGCGGAATGCAGATTTTGCTGCACTCTCCTTCGAACTTCTTTTTCGGAATAGGGCCCTCTTACGGGATCCTGTCGAGGGATACCTCGCTGAGAGGAATTGACCTTGGCCGAAAGGTCGTACTGGCGAGAAATAGCGCCTCATCAGACTTCATCAATACCTGGCTCTTTGCGGG
>DATGOF010000189.1:0-5838 GCA_035306285.1 Acidobacteriota bacterium
CTCGGCGCAACTCACTCGGTCTCAAGGCACGCCAAAAGCTTTTCTGGCAGATCCTCTTTGCCCTTGGTATTGGAGTGACTCTCGTAATCCTCAACGGACAAGGTCTGTATAGCATTCAGCTCAGCGTCCCTTTCTTCAAGACCTTTACACCGTCGCTCGATCTGGTGGTCTTCGGTTACTCGACGTACCTGCCTCTTATCCTGTTCGTCACCATCGTGATCATCGGTAGCAGCAACGCCGTCAATCTAACCGACGGTTTGGACGGACTGGCAGCCGGGTTGGTATTGATCGCTGCCTCGGCTTTCACCGTGCTTACCTACGTCACCGGCCATGCCACGTTTGCTACTTATCTCGGACTGATAAAAAACACCTACGCTGCCGAACTGACAATCTTCTGCGGAGCGATGGTAGGGGCCACACTGGGGTTTCTGTGGTACAACAGCTATCCCGCTGAAATCTTCATGGGCGATGTGGGCTCCATGGGGCTGGGAGGAGCACTCGGCACAATCGCGATTCTGATCAAGCAGGAGCTTTTGCTCTTCTTCGTCGGGGGCATTTTTGTACTCGAGGCTCTCTCAGTCATCCTTCAGGTGGCCTCGTTCAAACTTCGAGGCAAGCGAATACTGAAGATGGCTCCTTTGCATCACCATTTTGAATTGATTGGGTGGAAGGAACCCAAGGTGGTTATTCGATTCTGGATTTTGGGCCTGATTTTTGCACTTTTTAGTTTAACAACACTGAAACTTCGATAAGTACGTATGGATTTAAGGGGAAAGAGAGTTACGGTAGTCGGCCTCGCGCGAAGTGGTGTCGCGGCAGCTCGTTTTCTTGCTTCTCGGGAGGCATCTGTCCTCGTGACGGATATCAAGACGGCTGAGGAGTGCAGGCTCTACCTCGACCAACTCCCCTCGACCGTCCGGACTCGTCTGGGAGGCCACCATCTGCAGGATTTTTTCGATTCCGATCTGGTCGTTCTCAGTCCTGGCGTTCCCGCCTCAATCGAGCCGATCCAGGCCACCCGGAAGGCGGGAATTCCCGTCTGGAGCGAAGTCGAGCTCGCTTCCCGTTACTTGAAAGGCCGATTTATCGGGATCACCGGCTCGAATGGAAAGACCACAACAACCACTCTGGTTGGTGCCATGCTGGAAAGGGGGGGAATTCCATCAATCGTCGCCGGAAACATTGGGGCGCCGCTATCCAGCTTCCTCCTGGAATCAAGACAGCAGGAGGAACCTGTCTTGGTCGTCGAACTCTCCTCTTTTCAGCTCGAAACGACCGAAAGCCTGCGGTGCAACGTGGCGCTCCTCTTGAATATCACCCCCGACCACATGGACCGCTATAAGAGTTTCGGGGACTACGTTGAAGCCAAGGAAAGGATCTTTAAAAACCAGACCGATCAAGATCTTGCAGTCATCAATCTTGACGATCCGCAAGCAGCTCGCCTGGTCCCTCGAATAACGGCGCAACTTTTCCCCTTCTCGAGAAAGCTCGAGATCGAGAATGGTGTCTGCGTCCGAGACGGCTACATCACCATTAAAGACCAGGATCAGATCACGCCACTGTTGCAAACCAGCGAAGTGAGGCTCCCGGGTACACACAACTTAGAGAATGCACTGGCAGCCGTAGCGGTCAGCTATCTGGTTAAGACACCATTGGATGCGATCGCTGAAACGCTCCGCACTTTCTCTGGCGTTGAACATCGGCTCGAATGGGTTCGCCGTCTTAGCGGGGTTGACTACTACAATGATTCCAAAGCCACCAACGTCGATTCCGCACTTCGGGCTCTTCAGTCTTTTGATCGACCCATCATCGTAATCATGGGCGGACTCGACAAGGCAGGAGACTTCGCTCGACTGGTGCCTGAGCTCGAGAGGCGTGCCACCCTTGTAGTTCTCATCGGCAAAGCAGCCGAAAAGATCGAAAAGGCGATTGGACAGTCGGTTGCAACGGTTCGCTCCGGCTCTCTCGAGGACGCAGTGCGCACGGCTCAAAAGTACGCTTCTGCCGGAGATATCGTCCTGCTTGCACCTGCCTGTGCCAGCTTCGACATGTTTGAAAACTTCGAACATCGCGGCCGAGTTTTCAAAGAGTGCGTTCAGGCCTTGAACAATTCCTCAAACCGGTGCCAGGAAGGGGCAATGCCGTGAACAGAAAGATTCCTTATGACCGCACCCTCATTCTGATTGTCTTAAGCCTGGTCGGCTTCGGCCTCGTGATGGTATTCAGCGCATCGTCAGTCGTATCTCGTGAACTGTACGGCTCACCAGAAAGCATTCTCACACGCCAGTTTCTGGCGATGGTCGTGAGCCTGATTTGCATGGTCGTGGCCATGAAGGTGGACTACCACCTCTATGAGAAGCCCCTGGTGCTGGGATTATTGTTTTCCCTCACGCTGATTCTGCTCTGTCTGCCACTTCTAGGGCCCGGAGTCAATGGTGCCCATCGCTGGATCAACCTGGGACCGGTCAACTTCCAGCCTTCCGAACTGGCAAAGCTCGTTGTGATACTCATCACGGCTTATTTCCTGGTGCGCCAGGGAGGACAGATCGAAAAGCCTAACCGTGGCTTTTTGCTTTACGCAATGGCAATTGCGGCGATTTTTGTACTGGTGCTGGTGGAACCCGACTTCGGGACTTCGATGAGCCTGGCATTGATAGCCGCCTTTCTTCTCTTTCTGGGAGGTCTTCAGTATCGCTTCTATATAGGTCTGGGATTGCTGTCCATTCCAGCCTTTTATTTTCTCGTTTACCAGATCCCCTATCGACGGGACCGCATTCTTTCCTTTCTCGATCCTGCTGCAGACCAGTATGGCTCTGGCTACCAGATTCTCCAAAGCCTGATAGCCGTAGGTTCGGGTGGAGTAACCGGCCAGGGCTTTGCCGCAGGCACCCAGAAGCTCTATTTCCTCCCGGAACCTCATACGGACTTTATCTTCGCAGTCATCGGCGAAGAACTTGGTTTGCTGGGATGTCTCGCACTTATTCTGCTTTTCATGCTGCTGTTCTGGAGAGGCGTGCGGGTTTCTCTGCGAGCAGATACTTTGTTTGGAACTCTGGTGGGGCTGGGAATTGTGTCGATGATGGTATTCCAGGCATTCATCAATATCAGCGTCGCACTAAGCTTGTTGCCGACGAAAGGAATCCCGCTGCCTTTCATTTCGGTGGGAGGATCTTCCATCGTGGTGATGCTCACCGGCGTAGGCATCCTCCTGAATATTTCGCAGCACACCCGCGGACGAGTCAGCCGCCAGGAGTGGGTCGATGAGACTGCAGCATGAAGCGCAGGAACACAGGATAGCCCCGATGGCGGTCGGTAAGTCGATCGGCAACCAGCGAAAGAAGCTGTATCCCGTGAGAAATCGCCAGAATAATAAACTACAACGAGTCCTTTTTGCCGGAGGCGGTACCGGAGGACACGTCTTTATGTCGGTCGCCCTGGCAAGCGCCCTCAGGGAGTCTAATCCGTCCGTCGAGTTACTTTTCATCGGTACCAGTCAGGGACTCGAGGCGCGCATTGTCCCTAAGCGAGGCTATCGGCTGGAAACCATTAAAATCGGCGGCATCAATCGTGTCGGCCTTTTGCCGGCATTGAAAAGCTTCTTGCAGATTCCGACCAGTATATTTCGTTCTGCTTTGCTGGTCCGCAAGTTCAAACCAACGGTCGTGGTCGGAGTGGGAGGGTATTCATCAGGTCCAGCTCTCATAGCCAGTCGTCTGCTCGGCTATCCTGGACTCCTGATTGAGCCGAATGCCTATCCCGGGCTGACGAATCGCCTATTGGCTCGGTGGGTCAATCGTGCGGTGATCGCTTTTGAGGAGACCCGACGATGGTATGGATCGCGAGCACGCCTCACCGGTATCCCAGTCCGCATCGAGTTTTACAATATCGCCCCTGCGGACTACACCGTTTCCCCCCTTAACCTTCTGGTCTTCGGTGGAAGCCAGGGAAGCCAGGCGATCAACCGAATAGTTTGCGATGCGCTGCCTCATCTGACAGGCCTTCCGTTGCGGATCGTGCACCAGACAGGCCATGCGGATTACGAAAGAGTCCGGCAGTCTTATGCACGCACGAACCTTCAGGCAGAGGTGCTGGAGTTTATCGACGACATGCCGGCCTATTTCCAGGACGCGCACCTGATTCTCTGCAGAGCGGGAGCTCTGACGATTGCAGAACTGACGGCAGCAGGAAGACCGTCGATACTGATTCCCTTCCCCCAGGCGGCTGACGATCACCAGAGGAGGAATGCAGAGGCACTCGAGCGCCAGGATGCAGCTATCGCCCTTGACCAGGAGACAACCAGCGGCCCCCTACTGGCTGAAAGAATTCGAGCGTTGCTTACTTCACGTGACGAACTGGCGAGGATGGCGGCTGCTGCTCGCAATCTCGCAAGGCCAGACAGCAGCGAGCAGATCATTCGTTTGATGGAGGAGCTGGCATGAAAGGCTTCTCAGGTACGAGAGAATGTCAATCATCCATGAAGAGTTCAGCGAGGCTACCGGGTCACGAGGTGTGTGTGGGAGAGCGTGTCACCCATCAACCATCCCTGCCCAAGAGCCTCTCTCGCACGGGACACCCACTTCCGGACGCCACCTTGCCCGGATTCCGGACCCGGATCGTCCAATCACCCGTCCCGGTGGCCTCGCTGAACTCTTCCAGGAAAGTCCATGTTTGGTGACATTAAACGAATACATTTCGTGGGTATTGGAGGCATCGGGATGAGCGGCCTCGCCAAAATATTGCTTCAGCACGGAGGATTCGAGGTATCCGGCTCCGACCTGTGCGACAGCCCCTCACTCGATCGACTGCGAGCTCTGGGTGCCCGAATCCATGTCGGTCATCACGCCGACTATCTGCAGGACGCCCAGGCTGTGGTCTACTCATCGGCAATTCCATACGAAAATCCTGAAATTGAAGAGGCTCGCGCCCGCTCCCTACCACTCGTTCACCGCTCCGAGTTGCTGTCCGAGTTGATGCGCTTCAAGGAAGGAATCACCATTACCGGAACACACGGAAAAACCACGACCACAGCCTTTTGTGGTCTCATCCTGCAGGAGGCCGGCCTGGATCCAAACGTGGTTGTCGGGGCTAACGTAAAACCTCTCGGGGGCAATGCGCGCTATGGAAAAGGGCGCCATTTCGTAGCCGAAGCCGATGAAAGTGACCGTAGCTTTCTTAAGCTCCATCCTTTGATAGCAATCGTCACGAATATTGATTTGGACCACTTAGATGTCTATCGAAACCTGGACGATCTAAAGGAGACTTTTCTACAGCATATTCACTCTGTTCCATTTTACGGCACGGTTATCCTGTGCCATGACGACCCCCACCTCAGATCACTGCAAAAAAACGTTCACCGTCGAATGCTAACCTACGGCCTGAGCGCAGACTCCGATATCCAGGCCCAGAATCTGGAATTGAAGGGATTCAAAGCCAGTTATCAGTGTGTTTACGAGAATCGTATTCAGGGTCAGATTCGGTTGAATGTCGGGGGAGAGCACAACGTGGTCAACTCTCTTGCGGCAGTTGCGGTGGGACGTACGCTGGGGTTGGACTTTGCCACAATTGCCGTTGCCCTGGAGCGTTTTGAAGGGGCCGAACGCCGGTTGGAATGGAAGGGCGAAAAGAACGGTGTAGTAGTGATCGATGACTACGGACATCACCCGGCAGAGATCAAAGCCTCATTGGCAACATGTAAGCAGGTGGAACGACGGATCGTACTGGTCTTTCAACCACACCGGTACACTCGTACTCAGCACCTGATGGACAGCCTGGTGGAGAGCTTCGATCTGGCAGATGAGCTCTATCTGCTGGATATCTATGCGGCTGGCGAGACTCCCA
>DATGOF010000190.1:0-2167 GCA_035306285.1 Acidobacteriota bacterium
AACTGAGCCTTGCCCGTAGTAATTGCCGGGTTTCTCAGCTCAATAGCCGTTCCTTCCAGGAACTGGCCGGGTTCGAACGTAGGAAATTCATCGATATTCAAGTCAATTGCCCCTGGGAGTTTGCTATGCCGTCCGGCCTGAAACCTGCTACACCAGAATGGTGCGGAGGTCTCACTGTGACGATTCGAGTTCCCGCGCTACCGTGTTGGCGCGACACCGCAACCTCCCTATATTACCCGATTCCTTCTGGGTCCTCTCTGATTAAACCCCTTTAGAACGCTCTGTCCTATGTTTGCCTGTATGGTCAAAATCGAAAACTCAGGACACTAAGTTTTTAAAAAACAATGGATTGTGGGGAGGCTTGCGACCTTGACAGGCTACTAGCGCGATCTTATCAAAATGATTGACAAGGAAAGAAGAAGCATGACAAGGAGGTAAACGACATGACACTAATGAGACTAAGGCCCAGACCGATGGTCGATTTTGAGAATCTTCAGCGAACGATGAACCGGATGTTCGAAGAGGTTTTTTCTGATTTTTCAGACGCAAACGGTATCTGGCAAGGCTCATGGCGACCCGCAGCTGACATTTATGAAACAGAATCCGATATCCATCTCGATGTCGAGCTTCCTGGCTTTCAGCGCGATGAGATCGAAATCTCGCTGGACAACGGTGCGTTGACGATTTCGGGCGAACGGAAAATGGAGGAGGAAAAAGACCGAAACTATCACCGGACCGAACGAGCTTACGGGCGTTTCCAGAGGACATTCCAACTTCCTACCACCGCTGATGACGAGAACGTCAAGGCCGAGCTGAAGAACGGCGTGTTGGCTATCACGATTCCCAAGCGACCGGAAGCCAGGAGGAAGCATATTCCTGTGACGGTCAGCTAAAAAAGACTCTGGTTCGAATGCGACCGGTCTGGCCAGTTCGGGGCAGCCCCTGCTGCCCCCTTTTGTTTACGCTTCGAAGGTATCCATCTGGCGATATGCTTCGATGACGGCCTTCTCACCCTCCACACCTGGTCGCGAGTTGCCATGTTCCATTCCTAGAATCCCGTTATAGCCGCGCGAGTGGATGTATTTGAAGATATTCAGGTAGTTGATCTCCCCAGTCGTAGGTTCATTTCGTCCGGGATTATCTCCCGTCTGGAAATATCCAATTTCATCCCATGCCATTTCCATATTGGGAATCAGATTCCCTTCCGTGATTTGCTGGTGGTAGATATCGAAGAGAATCTTGCAAGCAGGACTGTTGACTGAGCGGCAGATCATATAGGCTTGCGGGATCTTGGTCAGGAAGAGCCCGGGATGATTGGTCCATGGATTGAGAGGTTCGAGGACCATAACCAAATTGTGCGGTTCGAGTATTTCAGCACACCTTTTAAGGTTATCGATAACCTGCGCTGTTTGATAATCCCATTCCTTACCGAGGTCATAGCGTCCTGGAACCACCGTGACCCACCGTGCATTCACCCTTTGCGCGACTTCAACAGATTCTCTGATGTCCTTCAGGATCTTCTCACGAGCGGCCGGATCCGGAGATGCAAAGGTGACGTTCTCGAAATCTGCGGTTGCGACAAAAACACCCATTTCCAACCCCAGGCGTGACATTTCGGCTGCAATCTTTTCCTGCAGTGCAAGGGGGCGAGACTTCATGCCGTTGTCTTCGAGAGCTAGGAATCCCTGCTCTGCGATGAATTTCAGTTGATCGATGGGGTCCTCACCGGCCGAATGTCGAAACATTCCAAAATGGGGAGCATACTTCAGCTTGAAGGTGGCCCTCGGCGCCTGGGGATTGGCCTTGATGGCGCTGCCTAACGCTACTCCTGTTCCCGCTGCTGCTACTAAGAAGTGTCGCCGATTCATAGAGTGCCTCCTGCTAAAAAAGCGCATTTGCCTTTCGGTGAATTTACCGCGCCCTCAAATGGGGAGCAAGGGTTATAGAGATAGACGAATCTCCTTCCAATGGTCACCGGCAAGATGTGTCTGATTATCTGGATTCGGAATAACCGAATTCCTTTGACATTTGCATCCGAGTTTACTCTTATCGAGGGTCATGGGCAGAGATGTGTCTTCTGGATTCGAGATACTGGTTGTCGACGACCGTGAGGAACTAAGGCGTCTGTTGGTCAGAGTGCTTGAGAGGGAAGGGTTCAGCGTAAGAG
>DATGOF010000191.1:0-2837 GCA_035306285.1 Acidobacteriota bacterium
CTCCCAGAAAGAATCCGGCACCAGAAACGAATCGCCCTGCTTCGAGGATCGAAAAACCGAAGATGATTGCGGCGATCAGGGCGTAAAGAAGCACTACCAGCGGATCCCGCTTCCTTTTGCCCTCCGGCTCGAAATCTGCACGAAGCGCAAGAAGTGGGGAGATATTTCGAATCTTGACGAGGGGAATCAAGGTGAAGAGAAGCGAAAATGAAAGCCCCAGGAGTAACCCTTCGGCTGCACTAATCCAGTGAAGCACTGGATTCACTTGAAGGGGAAGAATACTTGAGACGAGACGATGAAGAAGTCGCTGTGTTACATAGCCTAACCCAATCCCAACAATTGATCCCACCAGCCCGATGGCCACCGCCTGGATACTGTAAACAGCAAGGCACTGGGCCGGGGTTGCTCCGACGCAGCGCAAAATGGCTACCGTATTAAGACGGGTCTTTACGTAGACGTGGATGGCACTGGCCACCCCGAGCCCTCCCAGTATGAGCGCGACAAGACCGATTAATGAGAGAAAACTCGACAGATTCTCCAGTGCGCTACCGAACTCTTCCCGTCGTTCCTGCACTGATTCGACTGAAAGACCGAGCTCGCGTCTCTCTTCTTCTACCGCCTCCAGGAGTTTTTCTGCTTCAACCGGTGGAGGCAACTTGAAAAAGCGGGTGTAACGAACGCGGCTGCCGAACTGGATTAATCCGGTTTCTTCTGCCAGTTCATAGGGCATATAGACGCGGGCTCCAATATTGGAGAAGCTCAGTGATTCGCCAGGAGTACGAAGCAGCTTTCCAGCTACTGTTAGTGTGAGGTCTCCAATCTTGATGGCATCCCCGGGCTGCGCTCCCGCCTGCAGCAAAAGCCCTTCTTCGACCAGAGCAAATGCTCCCTGTCTCAGCTGCCGGGGAGCGTCCTCCGGATCGGTCTCGAACGTGCCATAGTAGGGGTAGCCTTCCTGGATGGCCCGTACACGAACCAGGCGCGTCATTTCCGACTCTGGAAAGTAGGCCATTGATGCGAAGCTGATCTGGTCGCTGTACTCCTCTCCAATTGTTGAGAAAAAATCCTTGTCAGCTTCAGTGAAAGGTTGATTGCGGCTGAAGGACACATCTGCGCCCAGCAGTCCCCGCGACTGAGCCTCAACTGCGTCCGCAAGGTTACGGCTCAGCGAGCTGACCGCCACCAGCGCTGCCACGCCCAGAACGATCGAGCAGGTGTAAAGCAGGAGTCGGCTACGGCTCCTTCGACTATCACGCCAGGCCATCCAGAAAAGCCAGGCGAGTTTCATCTCTGACTGCCTTTCTGAAAGACTGCGAGATCTTCCTCAAGATATCCCTCGCGCAAGCGGATAATTTGGTCGGTCCTGGAAGCCAGTTCAAAATTGTGGGTCACCAGGACCAGGGTAGTACCCAGATCCTGATTCAATTCGAATATCAAATCTTCGATCTTCTTGCCGGTCTCAAAGTCGAGATTTCCCGTTGGTTCATCGGCGAACAGGATTCGAGGACGATGAATAAAAGCGCGAGCCAGTGCTACCCTCTGCTGTTCACCGCCTGAGAGCTGAGCCGGATAGTGGTCGAGGCGGTCATTCAAGCCGACTCGCTCCAGGAGTTTTGCTGCTTCCTTTGCCGATCCGCGTCGTCCCAGCAATTCCAGCGGCACCTGTACGTTTTCCAACGCTGTTAAGGTGGGAATCAGTTGGAAGGTCTGGAAAACGAAACCGACGCGGTGATTGCGGAGGCGAGCCAATTCTTCTTCGGTCAGTGTCGTCAGGTCGACGCCGTCCAGAAGCACCTGACCAAGAGAAGGTCTGTCCAGACCTGCGCACAACCCCAGCAACGTCGTTTTGCCACTGCCCGAAGGTCCTACGATTGCACAGGAGGAGCCGGTCGGAACGGAAAACGTGACATTACTGAGAACCCTCAGCGGTCCATGCTCAGTTGTGTATTCCTTTTGTAAATTTTGAACGTCTAAGATGTAATCCGATGACCGCCTGGACATTCTGCTGACTTCTCGACTTTCTGGATGCACTCGCATCCCATGTATTATCGTACTATGGAAAGGATGAGTGTGATCCCGCACAAATCTGGTTTCCGCGCCGGGCGTCTGGGAACTCTGCTGATTGCGTGGATAGTGCTTTTCGCTCCGACGCAACGCAATAATTTCGGATTTTCCTTGGGTGCTTCGGCATCGAACGCGCAGAGTATCCGGGTGCTGGTGCTCGGAGATAGCCTTTCAGCCGGATACGGTTTAGACCCCGAGCAAGCCTTTCCGGCCTTGCTTGAAGAACGAGCCCGTCGATCAGGTTTGCCGGTAGAGGTCGTAAATGCGGGCGTGAGCGGCGATACCACTGCGAGCGGCCTGAGGCGCATCAACTGGCTTCTTCGTTCTCCTGTGGATGTGCTCTTGCTTGAACTGGGCGCCAACGACGGATTGAGGGGAGTCTCACCCGAAACCACCTACCGGAATCTTCAAGAGATTGTCGATCGGGCTCGAACCAGTAAGCCGGCCATTGAAATTATCCTCGCTGGAATGATGGTGCCACCCAATATGGGGGCCGATTACAGCCGCAAATTTCGGGCTGTTTTCCCCACCCTGGCAGCAGAGAAGGATCTCCACTTGATACCGTTTCTTCTGGAGGGAGTGGCCGGCAATCCGTCATTGAATCTTCCGGACGGTATTCATCCCAATTCGGCAGGACATCGCATACTGGCGGACAATGTATGGAAAGTACTGGGGCCCATTCTGCAGAAGATCGCGGCGACCGGAGTTGCCGGCACTTCCGGGTTATCCCGTTAGGGAGCCTTATCGGCTCCTTTTGAGAAAAGCCAGGCACC
>DATGOF010000192.1:0-3236 GCA_035306285.1 Acidobacteriota bacterium
ATGTTCGATTCCCAGGATCTTCCCGGCCAGAGACCAACTGTCTCTGGTTCTGCCAGCAAGGCTGACAAGCCATCTCTGGCCGACAGCGTGGCTGTGTTCCAGCTGTCTCCAGGGTTGGAAACCTTGAGGTGAGTTTGAAGGGAAACACTGCCGAGTCTCTGATCCACCGCAAAATGTGCCGAGTAGGTAGTAGGCGGTAAGGCCCCGGTATAAGAAGGTAAGGAAAAGAGGCTGTTTCGGAGTCGTACGAATTGCATCCCAACCACGCCGTCGCCGGAATCGGTGACTACTTCAACGGTTGCGCTCTCGATGACATCGCCCACTCCGAAGATTTCTGAAACAGATGCCACGATCGCGCCACGCGGTGGAATCACCTGTTCCTGAACTGGTGCCAGCAAAATGTCCGGCTCCTCAAATTGCTGATCCGGCGGAGGTCCCTTCAGTAGGAGTTCTACCTCAACCGCTTCATCCCCTGGATTGGCAATTCCGACAATCGTTTCAGCAGGCTCGCCCTGGAACGCTTCAGCACCATTGTATACTCGCGAAAAAAATAGGCGCCGTGACCTCAGGGTTGAAGCCGCTCCGCCATCGAGAAAATTCAAGTTGACGTCCCCGGCCAACAAAAGGGTCCCCAGGTCAGGATTATCGGAGGAGACAATGATCCAGCCCCTGCGCTCACCCATTCCGTGGCTTCCAAAAGTCTCCGTGTCCAGGAGCGACAGTTGTGCGCCGGCAGGCAAGCTGAAAGAAGCAGGATTTTCCAAAAAAGGGGCAACGGTGCCGTCCACAGTATAAGCAGTGATCTGTAGGTTAGCGGAGCGATTCGAGTAGTTCGAGACCGCCAGGCCAGTAAACTCCCCCGGACGGGACAGGTACAGAGGAAAGTAAAAGTCGACACTCGTGCCGGTGGTCCCTTCAGCAATTTCACTAATCTCACCCGACACCAGATTAGGGTTACCTGCATGAGGATACTTCACGGCCTGGACAGCAAATTCAAATGTAGTCGAAAGAGCTAGGTGATCCAAAGTTGCTGAAAGGAACTGTCTTTCCACTTCGATTCCGGTGGGCTTCAGCTCTTCTTCAGTCCCAGCTCGACGGTAACAAATCTTAAACGCATCGGCGGCGTGGACATCGGGATAGCTCCAGAAAACGCGGAGTGTATCGCCTTTCAGTCGTCGAGTATTCACGAGATATGGCTGAGCGACCTGGGTCCTGATCCATTGATCAGTACCGTGCAGATCATTAAGAAAGAAGAGCTGTTCCCCGGTAACAATTGAAAGTGCGTTATGAAAGAGGTTTATGGACTCGAGCTGCGTCATGGCAGTAATGCTGAAGGGAAGCGCGCCAATCAATTTGTTACCAGCCAGGTTCAGGTGACTTAACTGGTCCAACTGAGTAATTCCGGCGGGCACCGGGCCCTCTATTCGGTTCTTACTCAAGTCCAGTTCCCGAAGACTGTCCAACATCAGAACCGTTTCCGGGATTGCGGAAAGCAGATTCGAGGAGAGGTCAAGATACTGGAGGTTTTCGAGATCCTGAAATCCATCCGGGAGCGCGGTCAATCGGTTTTCTTCTAGATTCAATCTTCGCAACCCCCTTAGAAACTTGAATTGGACCGGCAGAGCTTCAACTTGATTGCCTCGAATGTTCAGGAGAGTGAGGACGGCCAGATTGCCAAGTTCCGCCGGCAATGATTGCAGTCGATTATCGTTCAGGTGGAGCGCCGTGAGATTTGTCAGTTGACCGATTTCTGCCGGAATACTCTGTAGAGCGTTGTCTCCGGCCGCCATGACTCTCAGATTAAGGAGTCCACCGATCGAGGCGGGAAGCGATTCCAGTGCATTGCTCGCAACATCAAGTTCTTCAAGTCCCGACATATTACCGATTTGATCAGGAAAGCTTTCCAGGCTGTTTTCAAACAGCACCAGTCGTCGCAAACTCGCCATCTGACCAATGGTCGGTGGCAAGACTTTAATTTGATTACTCCTCAAGTCGAGGCTCCTCAGGTCTCGAAGCTCCCCTATTTCTGTGGGGATCTCCTGGAGAAGATTCTCGTCCAAACGAAGTTCTTCGAGATTCTGAAGCTGTCCGATTGCCGAAGGAAGGCTCTCAAGCTGGTTCTCATCGAGAAACAGCTCATTGAGGCTGGACAGAGACCCGATCGTTACTGGCAGCGACTGAAGTTGATTACCCGTGAGAAAGAGACTTTCCAGGCTCAAAAGATCCCTAATGCTATCTGGTAAGACTTGCAGTTTATTATGTTCCAAGTGGAGCGCGCGCAGCGAGCTGAGCCCGGCAAGATCTGGCGGAAGGCTTTCCAGCTCTCCCCCGCTTAGAATTAGTGTATCCAGAGTCTCTAATCCAGAAATGAAGGAGGGTAGCGAAAGAAAGGAATAGTTGCGTAGCGAGAGAGTATGAATACTCGGAAGGCCCGCCAAACCTTCGGCGAACGTAAGCTCATTAGGCTCGTTGGTAAAACAGCAGATAACGATTTCTCCGCAATTATCTAGATTGAGATTCTGGAGAAACTGCAGCTTAGATAGTACAGCCGGAACGCTTCCCCGCAAGCCGTTGCATGGGAGCTCGATACTGGTGACATGGTCCCCTTCTACCGTCACACCGTACCAGGTTCCCTCGCTTCCAGGCGGCCCCAGCCAGTTGTCACGATACATCCAATGATCCCCATCGGTTGATTGATACAAAGAGATCAACGCCTCTCGCTCAACCAGCGGTATAGCAGCCTGCAGCTGAATCCCCCCAAGAAAGACGGCACTCACGACAATCGACAAGACTCCAAGCTTCATTTGCCCGCTCATTAAACACAGCCTAGCGATCCTTGTCCAGACATCGGGAATTGCGATGTTTTTCTGGGGTCTGCTAAGAGGCCTTAGGATATCGTTTGGAATAACCATTTTGACGTCTTACTTCATTTCCCTGCTCGGTCATAGTTAAGCAGTCTAATATTTCTGATATTAAGTGATTGCTACCAGCTAAATATCCCGTTTTCCAGAAGTGAGGCATGTGCTCAAGCAGCAGATTCTCGCGAAAAACTGTCGGAGACCGTTAGTACTGTTCCGCGGGCAACGTCAGTATTGATATCGGGAGTATCGACATCAGGCAATGACACAAAGTACTTGAAACCACTCCGCCAATCGGAACCTCTTGCGTCACAAGAAGGCGCGGCTTGGCGCCGGCTGAGTCTGGGAGGGAGCAAACTTCGGCCACAACCTTGAGTT
>DATGOF010000193.1:0-2160 GCA_035306285.1 Acidobacteriota bacterium
TATCCCAATCGAAAGCAGGCCGAGAACATGCTCACTCGAATCGAGGCCAGTATTCTCGACGGCAGCTGGAAGGAGTTCCGAGAACGCCTTCAGCTCAGAAACCTGAATAAGATCACCTTGCGGGAATTCTCTGAGACTTACATGCAGGAATACTGCAGACCACGCAACAAACGGAAAACATGCCGGCGCAAGCAGACCTCACTGAACTCGCTGAATGCGTTTATGGGCTCTACAGATATGCCCTCCATCTCGCCAGCTTTGCTTCACAACTACGTACAAAGGCGAAAGGCTAAGGGGCTCTCCGATGCCAGTGTCAATCACGATATCGTCACATTGAAGCACCTGCTCGGCCACGCCGTCGAAAAGGGTCTGCTTTCCTCGAATCCGATCAGCAACTTCAAGCGACTGAGAGGTGAGCAGAAAGAGCGGCCCAGATTCTCCGATCAGCAGATCGACAACGTGATCTCGGCTGTCAGAGCAGACTGCCGGGCTCTTTTCGTCTTTATCCGGGAGACCGGCTGCCGTCGTGAAGAAGCGCTTTCCTTAACCTGGGCTCAGGTACACGCGGATTCTCGGATGTTAGTCTTCGCTCAGGACACGAAATCGAGAAAATACCGGTACGTGCCGCTGACCGACGCTGCTCTCGAAGCCATTCACACATTGCCCCGGCTGCGCGAGTGTCCTTATGTCTTCTACAACCCGAAGACGAAGGATCGCTGGGAGCATTGCCGGCGCCCCTGGGAGACGGCTCGAAGGAAGGCCGGTGTTCCGAACCTGATGGTGAAAGACTTGCGCCGTCATTTCGCCATCAAGCTGGCTGAGCAGGGTACCGACATGAAGGACATCCAGCAGGTTCTCGGCCATGCTAGCGTCGCTACCACAGAGAAACATTATGCGCACTTTTCTCCGACTCACTCGGCCAGAAAAGTTCTCCGCATGCTGCAGGGTGGAAAATCGGGGGAACTAACTCGGAACTCTCCATCCAAGCACAGGTCAGACTCCGAAGTCACGGGACTGTAAACGCTTGAATTAAAAGGAGTAAAAAAGCGCGCCCGGCAGGATTCGAACCTGCGACCTACGGATTCGAAGTCCGGCGCTCTATCCAGCTGAGCTACGGGCGCGTCCTTCGTCTGCAGTAGTCTAGCATACGCTTTTCTCGTATCAACAATTCTCCGGGGTATTCAACTACGTTCCAGTGTGCTGAAGCCGCCCCAAGAAGGTGGACGTCCCGCCCGCACGGGCCAGCGACGCAGGTGAAATCCAGCAAGATCCGCCATCGACATTGCGGCCGCTTCAAACGGGTTTAAAAGCGGTTGATTCGATGATTCCCATCTGCGAAGTTTCACCTCTCTTTTCGGTGGAGCCTGATGATCAGCTCGCCATACAATGTGCCTGGTAGGGTTTTGATCTCAGCCAGCGTTCGCCTCGAGCCGCTGGGCAGATGAATGGCGATCAATGAAAAGGTCTCAGCCGGCAGGTCGAGAATGGTGAATCTTCCCAAATCGCCCACGAAGGAGTAGCTAAATGATTGCCCTTCAGGATCTCCCTTCACCCGAAGAATGATCATGAACTCTTCGATCGGTGCACCGTCCTGGTCTACGACCCTTCCGTAAATCCCGGCAGATCCCGGCTCGAGGACAACGTCCAGCTGCGATGCCTGATCTGTCTCGACTGTAATTTTTTTCTCTACGAATCCCTCCTTCCTTACCGAAAGGCGTGATATGTGTCTGGAGGATATCCGGGTCGCAAATCGGCCCGATTCGTCTGATGTGGCTACTCCTGCGAGGCGCTCGCGACCACTACTATCGTCAAGGATCGAGATTTCGGCGTCCTTGATTGGATAACCGCGAGTGGATGACACTCTTCCCGCTACAAGAAGGCCCGGTTCAAGAGCCACAGTCTGGAATGGAATGGATGGATCGACCTCGACCTTTCGACTGAGATATCCCTTAGCAAATACTTCGCACTCAAAAGTGGAAGCCTCGGGCACTGTAATTGTGATGCTTCCTTCTTTGTCGCCGCTAGCCCGCATTTCTCAAGGGGCTTTCCGGGACCGGGTAAAGTGATCGAAAAAGCACTCAAGATTCGAGCCGATTGATGGGATAGAGCACGAAATTGCCGTGTGCTCGGCTACGGTGGGGGTGAGAGGCGGAAATTTCT
>DATGOF010000194.1:0-3430 GCA_035306285.1 Acidobacteriota bacterium
CACAGACGATAGAGGTGATCTTAATGGCGGCCTCTGACACCAAGAGTGTCCAGAAGGGGTTCGCGATCTCGCCAATCCGGAACCACTTTGACATTCAAATCCAGATAGATCTTGTCCACCTGCAGAAACTCTTCGATCTCCTTTCGGGCCTCGATGCCGATTTCCTTGATCATCTTTCCGCCTCGCCCGATGACTATCTTCTTCTGTCCCGGTTTCTCAACGAGGATAGAGGCCACAATCCGGACGAAACCTTCATTACGGCGCTCCTCGTCGAAGTCTTCCACCACGACCGCCGTGGAGTAGGGCAATTCCTGACGTGTCCTTTCGAGTACCTTTTCCCGAATGATCTCTCCCACGATGAATCTCTCGGTCTGGTCTGTGATCGTGTCGGGCGGATACAGCGGCTCACCCTCCGGCAACAACTCTTCGAGTTTCTCTAAGAGGGTGTCGATGTTGTCTCCCTCGATCGCCGAAATGGGGATGATTTCTTGGTAGTTCCCCTCCTTGCTGTAGAACTCAATCATTGGAAGCAGCTTTCCCTTGTTGATCAGGTCGACCTTATTGAGGAGCAACAGAGCAGGCTTTCCGCTCTTAGCTACTAACTCGAGAACAAACTGCTCTCCTTTGCCGTAACTCTCCGAGGCATCCACCATGTGGACGATCAGATCCACCTGGCGGAGAGTATCGTAGACGATCTCCATCATCCTGGTATTCAGTCTGAATTCCGGGCGATGTACGCCTGGCATGTCAACAAAGATCATCTGTGCATTGGGCGTCGTCCGAATGCCCAGTATGCGATGTCGGGTGGTCTGAGGCTTGTCACTGACAATCGCGACTTTCTGGCCGATGAGACGATTCAGTAGAGTTGATTTGCCGACATTTGGACGCCCGACGAGAGCGATATAGCCACTTTTCACGTTAGTCCTGTTCAGGGTAATAACACAGATAGGGCGTGCTTCACTTCGAGACTTCGATCCTGGTAGCAAGCCGTTGTTCGATATGGTCCCACAAGCGGGAAGCGACCTCGTTCTTACTCAGACGTGGCAGAACGATTTCATTTCCCTCTCTATCGAGAAGCACAACCCGGTTGTGATCCACCTCAAAACCAGAATCCTTCTCGGATATGTCGTTTGCGATGATTAAGTCGAGATTTTTTCGACGCAGCTTCTCGCGGGCGTGTGTCAGGAGATCCTCTGATTCTGCTGCAAAACCGACCAGATACTGATTTGACTTAATCTCACCGAGATGTTTCAAGATATCGATGGTGGGCTCCAGCTCCAAACTTAATGGCGATTCGGTCTTCTTCATTTTCTGAGGGACCCGGTGACGAGGAGTAAAGTCGGAAACTGCTGCCGCTTTGACAACAATATCCATTGAAGGGAACAGGTTGAAAACCACTTCGGCCATTTCCGCCGCCGAACGGACCCCAAAAACCTCAACGCCTTTCGGCGGCGCCAGATGAGTTGGACCAGAAACCAGAGTCACATCTGCGCCTCGACGAGCGGCCTCGTTTGCAATTGCATACCCCATTTTCCCGGATGAGCGGTTCGAGATAAAACGCACCGAATCGAGGTCCTCAATAGTGGGCCCAGCCGTAACCAGAACCTTCCTTCCTTTCAAGCTGTCTTTCTTGCCCGGGTTCAGAAGGCTGGTAACGACTTCGATAATCTCTTCAGGCTCAGCGAGCCGTCCTTCGCCGTATTCACCGCAAGCCTGATATCCCACACCCGGCTCGACGACTGTCACCCCGCGCTCCCTCAGCGTTGAAACATTTCGCCTGGTCGCCGGATGATGCCACATCTCTACGTTCATGGCCGGGGCCACAACCACAGGCGTGGTGGTCGATAAGTAAAGGGTTGTCAGGAAATCATCAGCAATTCCGTTTGCAAACTTGGCCAGAATATTAGCCGTAGCGGGCGCTACCAGTAGAAGATCACTTCCGCGGGCAGCTGCGATATGCTCAATTTCAGTAGAGCCATCTTCGAAAAGGTCCCTGAGAACCCGATTGCCGGAGAGCTTCTCCAGAGTCAAAGCGCCTATGAACTGCTCAGCGCTCCGAGTCATCACGGGTACGATCTCATGTCCCTTCTTCTGGAGAAGCCGCAACACAAGAGCCGACTTGTAAGCTCCTATGCAACCGGTGACGCCCAAGAGAATCTTCACTCGGCCTCTTCCTCGAGGATCTCAAAATTCACCAGACCGGCTTCGGTCTCCTTGATGGCGACAAAGGCTGGCTTCCGGGATTTCACATCCAGCTTAGGAAGAGCCCCATTTTGTATCTGTTTAGCGCGTTCAGCTGCCACCAGTATGAAACGAAACTTGCTGTCAAACTGGGGAGGGATTTTATGAATCATTGGTTTCTCCTGTTTGCTTCAGAAAAGTCATCTATCGGAACGTTTCTACGATCCTTCTGGCTTCGAGGGAGCGCCGCTCCACCTTGCACCGTGAGGCCAGAACAATGGATCTCAACTCTTCGACAGCCCTTGAAATATCATCGTTAATGATAACGTACTCATAGTCTTTGTAGTGACGAATCTCCTCCCTGGCGATCTTCAGCCTCTTCTCAATCACTCGAGGGTCATCCAGTCCTCGATGAAGTAACCTTTGTCTTAATACATCGAAGGAGGGGGGAAGCACAAAAACCATCACCGCCTCTGGCAGCCTCTCCTTTACCTTCATCGCTCCCTGCACGTCGATATCGAGCAGGACGTCGTACCCTGATTCCATCTCTTTCAGCACGAAGTCACGGGCCGTACCGTAATAATTGTCATAGACGTGGGCGTACTCCAGAAAGGCGTCTGCGTGAATCATCCTTTCAAAGTCCGCTTCTGACACGAAATAATACTCGACTCCATTCCGTTCTCCCCTCCGCTTGGGTCGTGTCGTGTAACTTACAGAAAACCGGACTCCGCTTAATTCGGCCAGCAGTCGATTGGCCAGACTGGTTTTTCCCGAACCAGAGGGTGCACTCAGGACAATGAGGTTGCCACTACTCGACATTCTGGACCTGCTCTCGAATCTTTTCTATTTCGACTTTGGCCTCGAGCGCCAAATTACTCCCTTCGACCAGAACCGACTTGGAGATAATGGTGGTGACTTCGCGGTTGAGCTCCTGACACAAAAAATCGAGCCTCTTGCCTATCGATTCTTCGCCATTCGCGCTTTCGAGCGTCTGAGAAAGTACAGAAAGATGGCTTTGGAAACGAGCTAGTTCCTCGGAAATATCAGCCTTTTCTGACAAGAAGATGATTTCCTGTGTTGTCCGGTTCTCGTCTAACGCGGCCGTCGAGATTTCTCTTAACCGTTCCATTAGCTTTGTCCGGTAATGTTCTCGAACCGTTCCGGAAAGCGCCACCAGTTGCTGATGAAGTGCTTCCAATGTGCTTATTCGACCTTTGATTTCCTCCTGAAGCGCCGCCCCTTCCACATC
>DATGOF010000195.1:0-3827 GCA_035306285.1 Acidobacteriota bacterium
TTGGCGCTGTTCCAGGTGATGGTCTTGGCGTTCGCTTTCCCCTGGCTGGTTAAAAACCTGATCCTCACTTGGAACCCGTTTGCACCGCTGCTGGCTGACATCCTCCCTCTTGTAGCTCTCCAACCATCCGACTATTACCAATGGCTGCGGACCACCAACAACTGGGGAGGCTACTCAGGAAGCTTCTGGGATTATCTGAAAGTACCCTGGTTGTTGACGGTCGAAAACAATATCTTTATGGGAAGACCCGGGCCGATCATTTTTCCGGGTGCCATTCTGGCCGTAATTTTTGGCTGGCGCCGCCAGGAAATGCGTCCGCTCATTCTGCTTGGCTCCATACTTTTCTTCCTCTGCCTTTTGGCTTCTAAGCTGGTTCGCTATCACACTCTCAGTTTCCCACTTCTCTGTCTGATCATTGCCGGAGGCCTCTGGAGTCTGAATCCGACACGGCGAGTTTCCAAAATTCAGGCCGGTTTAGTTGCTGGAGTTCTACTGCTGCTGCTCGGCCAGCTTCCGTGGTTTTTGCCGCTTTCTGGCTCCACCATTAATACCGTCGATCGCGCGAAAATTCGAATCTTTTCAAACAGCTTGGAAAGGTGGCAGTTTCTTGAATCAAAACTGATCGGCCTGGGCGGGCGCGAGCTATACCGAATCATCAATCAAGACCTCATCCCGGGCAGGGCGCTTCTGGCGATTACCCCGGGATACCAGTCGTTCATCGATCATCCCGTTTACATGGCTCCGAACTCGAGCCCCTCGGTTCAGATGACTGAGGCGATTTTGGACTACGGGTTGGCATCCCGGGACCTGATTACACTGGAAACGCAGCTGAATTCTGTAAGGGGTCGCTACTGGGCCGTGTCACTTCCGGCCGATCAATTGAGACGTCCGGCCGAGTTCTACCGACCTCGCTTTTACTTCGAGTCGGGCGGAGGCTATCTCGAGATCCCTGTTTTTGCGATTCGCCGGTCGTTCGATGGCAATCAGTTACGCATCGAATGTGACCTGGGGGCGTCTCGACGGGTTGATCAGATTCGCTTCTGGTCGTCTCGATCTGACCAACTGGAGGTACAACTCAGCTTCCGATCCGGGGGTTCGGAGTCATACGAGAATGGAATTGCCCCGGAGTGGAAACGAATCTCTCCCGAAGCTGTTTCAATTGCCAAACTGCAGGAGCTATTTCACCGCTTTGAGATCGACATGATCCTCTATCCCCTCCTGCCTGAATTGTCTTTTCTTGATGAGACATTGGCTGCTCCTGAAAATACACTCTATTTTCAGGAGGTTTTCCGGACGGATATGGCCAGATTGCTCCGGGTGCTTCGGTAAGGTTTTCTTTCACCACGGAAACAGAGGAGACAGCGGATGATCAGAGCGCTTTAATTCTCGACTTCCGTTTCCCGGGGTGTTGTTTCGCTTCCCTGACCTGGCGTTCTGTTCCACTTTCAGGGGCAGATTTCCTGCGGGAGCAACGATCAGGTACCCCTTCGCACGCCTTTTGCCGGTCATCAAAGGGTAGATTCCAACTCGAGCTCTCGCACGAGCATATGGCGGCTAGAATGCCTGCGTTCCCACGGCCGGATCGTTGTTCCCGCTCGATCTTCAACCCTCTGTGTGCTTCGAGTGGTTAAGATTCTCACTTTCGGCTTTAGCGGCTAACCGGATAGGAGCGTCCCAGGCGCGAGCTCTTGATCCTTTCGACCGCCTGCTCGAGGTCAGCCTGCGTTATGACTCGGTTTCCCGATCGAGCAGCACGCAAGGCCGCGTCGATGACAGCATTTTTGATGTCTCGCCCACACACCTCTTCGATGAGGGATAAACGAGCGGTATCGACGTCGTCAGCCAGTGGAAGCTGAGGCGGGAGGTGCTTTTCCCAGATAAGGCGGCGTGCCTCCTGATCGGGCATCGGAAAATGAATGTGGCGCATTCGCGTATCAAAAGCTCTATCGTAGTTCTCAACCAGATTGGTGGCAAAAACCACAATACCGCGATATTTCTCAAGACAGATCAAGAGCTGACTCCGCATTGAATTGATGGCCTGTTCGGCCCCCTGGGTAACGTCAGTCAACCTCCGCGAAAGTAAGGAGTCCGCTTCATCTACAAAGAGCAAGGCATCGTCTCTCTCGGCGGCGTAAAACAGAGCCTCGATGTTCTTGGACCCGTCCCCGACATACTTGCTCTCCACTTGGGCATAGCTGGCCAGTAAGATCGGTTTCTTCAAATAGTGAGCGAGAGCGTGAGCCGCCAAAGTCTTTCCGGTTCCCGGAGGACCGTGAAAATTGAGTGCGGTACGGGGGAAGGGTTCGATCGACTTCAGATTCCACTGCTCAAAAACGGTATCCTCGGCCGCTACCAATTCAACCGCCGAAAGCAATGTTTCCCGGACATCGTCCGGAACAACCAGGAATTCAAAACCAAAGAATGGCTCTCGGCTGGTGTACTGGAGTGCTCGTTCCTCCACCGAAAGCTCCTCCCCTCCTCGCTGGTCGTTGGCGGCAGTAGATTCCATCCGACGACTGGCAGCGCCGGATTTTCTCTGGTGCTTATTCCCGGCACCGACCGTAACCTCTAAATTCTTCAAGCCTGATTGATAAAGTAGATCGCTTACAGCCTGAGAAACACGTTTTATGAACTCACTGGAGATCTCATCAGGGATGAATCCCGGTAATCCTTCGATCCTCAAGTCTTGCGGAGGCATTGCTATACTGATGTCCTTCCCTGTTAATCGTCGTCTAGCAGAAGGCCTCAGTATAGCAAGCTTAAGCGGTTGCGACGAACCTGCGACCAGCTGAAAGGTAACTTAGGAGGCGGGTCGTTTTCGCCGGGGATGACGTCGCAGCAGGACATAGGTCGCGCCAGTGCCCCCATCTTTCGGATGGGCGGAACTGAAAACGACGACATACTGTGCTAATCGTCTGCGCGAAAGCCATTGAGGAATCCGCGTTTTCAGGATTGAGACCTGGCCCTTCGAGTTCTTCCCTTTACCGTGGATAATCCGGACGCACTTCAGCCGAAGCTGGGTACACTCGATCAAGAAGTTCTCGAGTGCCTCCAAAGCCTCTGACTGGGTAAGGCCATGAAGGTCGAGCTCTCTCTGGACGGAGAAGCCTCCCCGGCGCAGTTTTCGCACTAGCGGCCGATTCCATCGTTCTGCGCCTCCTTCCTGGTATTCAGGGTGAAAAGACCAGTCGAATTCACTTCGCCCGGCAAGGAAATCCTCTAAGGGGTGATCCGGCGGCTGGCCGTTACGGGACCGAAGTTGTATGCGGCTCCGACCATCAAGTCGAGGGGCTATCTTATTTCTGTGTTGGAGCGGCGTAACATCCGCCATCGCTTTCAGAAATAAATCTTCGGGTTCTCTGGATGAGTCTTCGAAATTAAGCGGAGAAGGAGACAACTTTTCAAACTTGTCGTTGCGCTTCATTTCGCTCTTCCCTTTTAGACTGGACCTAGTGGACTAACAGTATAGCCCAAGAGCCCGGCGTTTCCCGGACTAGGCATGGTCTCAGGCAAGTACCACACTTGATCACCGTTTAGACAACAATGACGTGTTTTACCTGTCAAGCGGACCACTTTTCCTAACCATCGCTAAAGACCGAAAGGATTCCGCCGAAGAGAAGGTCAATGGCTGAGAAAGACGCACCGACCTGCCATGGTTGTCGATACTTCTATATTACCTGGGACCAAAGAGCGCCTTACGGTTGCACTGCGATGAGATTCAAATCCCGACAGGTACCTGCCCAGGTCGTTTACGAAAGCTCTGGCCTCCATTGCCAGCTCAAACGCCGAATCGGTCGTGACCAGAGTGAAATTGCCGAAATCCTCAG
>DATGOF010000196.1:0-5258 GCA_035306285.1 Acidobacteriota bacterium
AGGATTCTTGTCCTGCCGTCCGATCATTTCGTACACCCGGAAGAGCGATTTCTCCAGCAATTGCACCGGATGCTTTTCCTGTCGGAAGCTTTTGATGATTATGTGATTGTGGCCGCGGCTGAGGTCCGACGTTCGGATTCAGGCGACAGCTGGATCGTGCCGGGAGATCCTCTTGAAAGTGACTTATGGAGAAGGACCACTGTCAGGAAAGTGTCCGGCTTTCAAGTAGATCCGTCGTACGGCGGAGCAAGTGAACCTAACCAGGGGAAGAAGTACTGGAACACGTCGATTGTCGCTGCAAGGGCGGAGACGCTCTGGCAGGTGGGAAACTGGGCCATTCCTTTTTTGACCGACCGTTTCACCGACTTCCTGGGGGCACTGCTGTCTCTTGAAAATGAACCGGAGAGAGTCGAAGCGGAAAGAGGACTGATTCGCTTGCTCTACAGGGATATGCCAGAGATGGATTTTTCCAGAGATGTCCTGGCAGCTGCCGCGGATAAGAGTGTTCTCTATCCGCTAGAAGGAGTGTACTGGAGTGACTGGGGAAGGCGAGAACGAATCCTGAGCACGATAAGGGACTTGGGTCGCCAGTCTGAGAGAATTAGGGGACTGCGTCACCCAACAATGCATAAGGCATCAAGAGATAAAGGTGCTTTCAAGGATGGAGATCGGGGGACAGCCTCGGGGAGCTCTCGCAAAATAGCCGGCTGATTCCGGGCAGCGATAGCCTTCTGACTCTTAATAAGGTTACTTTCGCTTGCTAGGACGAATCGTGAACGGGAGAGGGACAGCAGCAGTTCTCACACGATGGCCGGTGGACTGCCGAGGAATGGTAACTCTCACCGTTTTTGACCGCTGTCGGATTTTGCTCCTTGAACTTAGGGCTTTGAACCAACGGCTTTGCCGGATAGACACAGCGGAATCCGACGAACTCTCGGGCGTTGGCTGCTTCGTGGCTGTCACGCCACCTGGTGCGAAGATTGACGACCGTCCCTCCAAAGCTGGCGCCTCGGATCGTTCGGCGTCCGCTGATGCTTTCAACTTCTCGGGCGGCTTCTAGGCCGCCGGCAACCGGGTCTATCTGCGCTTCGGACCGGTATTGAGGCGTCCATTCATCGAGAACCCACTCCCACACATTGCCCGCCAGGTCGTAGATTCCGAGAGCATTGGGCGGGTAAGTTCCCCACCGGTGTGGTTGTTCCTAAGTCGCTGGCTCCAAAATTGGCTAGATCTGGAGAAGGGGACTGATCTCCCCAGGGAAATTCCGAATCACCTCGTGATCTCGCTGCATACTCCCACTCGGCTTCCGTCGGCAGCCGACCCCCGGCCCATGTGCAAAAGCTCTGGGCAGCATGCCAGGTGACAAAGGTGACCGGGTGAGAAGCAAGCTCCTCCGGATAGGTGTTACCTTCCCAGAGCTCGAGGTAGTGGCCCTTGTGCCGCTCCGGCGCCGGCCCGTCAGGTCCCCATTCCGGATGGCCGGCGACGAATTCGGCGAAGCGCTGGTTGGTCACTTCGTAAGCGTCGATCCGAAAGCTGCTGAGAGTGACCTCATGCTCCGGGGTTTCACTCTCGAACGAACCCGGAAAACGGACTCCGTAGCGTACTCTCAGATTGTTGATCTGTGATGCGCGCGTACCCATCTGGAACGATCCTCCCTCGACCTGCACCGCGTCACCTCCAGGCTGGGCAAGAAGCGACCCAAACATGGCAATCATCAAGACCCCTTCCGGCAACCGTTTCCTCAACCGCTTAGCTGTCATGATTCCCCCCTACCTCAGATCGATGAGTTCCTGTTCAGAGTGAGCGCTGCGTCGGTCTCACCCGGCTCCGGTGTCTCGTTTCGTTCGTCTGTCGAATCGTGAACCAGTAGATCCAGAGGATGATCGCCAGTTGAACTGGGGTTCGGACCAGCAGGTAGATCGGTCCCCAGGCATGCCCTCCCATCGGCGCGTGGTTGAAGGCTGCATAAACATTGGCGGGGAAGAACAATAACAGCATGACGGCTGCCACCCACCCGGTGACCTGTCGGGTGACGGAGCTAAAGAAACCGGCTGCGATGGCGAACTCCAGGACCCCGGTCAGGTAGACCAGAGGCACTCGTCCCGGAACCCATTCGGGAAGCATCGAGGCCATCTCATCGGTTTGTAGAAAGTGGCCGATACCGGTAAAGACAAAGAGAATGCCCAGTCCAATGGCGGCGGCTCCCTGTGTATTGAATTGGCGGCCGGTAAGTGACGAAGCTGATTGCGCGATCAGAAAGGGTCCCGTCATCAGCAATAGCATAACGATTAGGATTCCCATGGGTAGCTCTTCCTTTGTACCCGCCTCATTGCGCCTGTGGGCGTTCTGCCTCCACTCCCATACAAAGGTTTTTGAAGACCTCAGTGTTCTACGCGCCACTGTGGTTCAGATTGGGACCGCCGCCATTGCCGGATGACTTCATCCATCACCCACGCGGTACGAGCGGCAGTGATGCCGGTGCTCGGACAAGTCCCGCCTCGTCCCAAAAGCTCGCTGACGATTGTCTCCACCAGCGGCTGATGGACATGCTCCGGAAGCTCGAACTCGAACTGCTGGACTTCCGATTCTAGCTCCAGCCGAACCGGTCGCGTATCGAAAGAGTGAAAGATGATGCGGCCCCGACTTCCAATGATTTCTGTCTCTTCAGTCCGGCTCGACTTATCAACCGTGAAGCACCAGAGTCCGTTTCCGATCACGCCGTTTTCGTACTGGAAGACAGCCGCGACGATGTCTTCGGCGGGATAGAGACCTGCTTGGTTGGCAACTACGCTGCTTACCCGGGCCACGGGTCCGAGGAGATAGTCCAGGAAGTCCAGTTGATGCGAGGCCAGGTCGAAGAAGTACCCACCGCCGGCAATCTCGGGATCGACGCGCCAGGGCAGCGCTCCCTCACCGATCGGCGCCTGCCAGTCGATCGGCAAGTACAGGCGGACATTAACAAAGCGAACGTCGCCGATAGTACCATCCTCCACCAGCTCCTTTACTTTGAGATGGTTGGGAAGCATTCGTCGGTAATAGGCAACGAAGAGAGGTACGCCGGCCTTCTCGCAAGCCGCGACCATCTGCCTACATTCTTCATGGTTCCTTGCCATCGGTTTCTCGACGTAAACCGGTTTTCCGGCGGCCGCTGCTTTCAGAGTGTATTCACAGTGCGAACCCGGTGGAGTCGCAATATAGACAGCGTTGACGTCAGGATCGTTGATGAGCTGGCTGGCATCGGTATACCATTTCGGTACACGATGACGGCGGGCGTAATCGGCTGCCTTGTCAGCGTCACGCCGCATGACGGCGACCAGCTTCGATCCGGGCGTCTTGTAAAAGGCCGGTCCGCTCTTGACTTCAGCCACGTCGCCGCAACCGATCATCCCCCACCTGACTTCGTCCATAGGCAGGGCTAGTTTAACCGTAGAGACGCGAAGATCACAAAGATTTCTCCGGAGCCTTGAGGTCAATCAAGGTCTGACAAGTCTCTTGCACTGAATGCCCGTCTGGGGCAGAATCGGATAACCAACAGCATTAACCGCCTGCAGAGTCCAACACTATGAAAACGAAATCGATACTCCTGGTGGCAGTATTTGTAATCGGGGTCGTGATCCTGTTTGCTTTCTGGGTATCTCGAGACCGGCACCCTCGGCTCACCCTAAACAAAGGCGATCACGTCGTGATTATCGGCAATACGACGGCCGAGCGAATGCAGTACTTTGGTCATTTCGAAACCCTCCTGCACGCGCGATTTCCTGAGCATGAACTGGTTGTCCGCAACCTCGGCTTTTCGGGGGACGAAGTAAAGCTCAGACCTCGTTCGCTCAATTTCGGGAGCCCCGATCAGCACTTGGCCATGTGGGAAGCCGACGTCATCCTCGCCTTCTTCGGCTTCAATGAATCCTTTCGAGGTAAAGATGGCCTGGAACAGTTCGAGATCGAGCTCAGGGAATTCATAACACATACCCTGTCACAGCGATACAACGGGGAGTCTGCGCCTCGACTGGCCCTGATCTCGCCGATTGCTCACGAGAATTTGAATGATCCGAGCTTGCCCGACGGGTCCACGACCAATCCCAATCTTGAACTCTACACAGATGCGATGTCGCGGATTTCGGCCGAGTACGATGTCACATTTGTCGACCTCTTCAGACCCTCACGACGATTGATGGAAGAAAGTACCGAACCGCTTACCATCAATGGGGTCCATTTAAGCGATTATGGTTATGCCCAGCTTGCGCCTGTCCTGGCCGATGGTCTGTTTGGTCCACTTCCTGAACCGGTCGAGATTCCTGCCAATCTTCGAGCGGAAGTGAACGATAAGAATTTCTTCTTCTTCCACCGCTACCGGGCGGTCAATGGATATTACATCTATGGAGGCCGCTCTCAACGCGATCACGGCAATCCTCCATTCACCGATGCCTACGTGATGGAGAACGAACGTCGTAAGCTCGACGACATGGTCGCCAATCGCGATCGGAGGATCTGGCAAGTGGCGCAGGGACTGAATGTTCCGCCGGAGGTCGACGACAGCAATACCCGGCCTTTGTATGATGTTCCGACCAATTTCCACCAGCCGCTAAACATCCTTTCACCGGAAGAAGCTCTGAGGACCTTCGACGTGGCTGATGGGTATGCGATCAATCTGTTTGCCAGCGAGCAGGATTTCCCGGAACTGGCCAATCCTCATCAGATGACCTTTGATTCGAAGGGACGGTTGTGGGTCCTCACGATGCCCGACTATCCGATGGTTCAACCCCCTGCGCGGCCCAATTGCCGGCTGGTCTATATGGAGGACACTGATGGAGACGGCAAGGCCGATAAGTTGACGGTGTTTGCAGACGGCCTCCATGTTCCCAGCGGCTTCGAACTGGGGGATGGGGGTGCCTATGTGGCGGAGCAGCCCAACTTGATATTTCTCAAGGACACCGACGGAGACGGTAAGGCTGATCTGAGCAAACCGATTTTGCACGGGTTTGACACTGCTGACTCCCATCATTCGATCAGTGCTTTTACCTGGGGACCCGGTGGGGGCCTCTATATGTGCGAAGGCACTTTCAATTACACGTCGGTGGAAACACCCTACGGTCCAGTGCGCAACGCACACGGCGGCGTTTACCGCTATCATCCCAAGTCGGAACGCGTCGAAACATTTATCCACTATAATTTTGCGAATCCCTGGGGACACGTGTTCGATAGGTGGGGACAGGACTTCGTCGCCGATGCCTCGGGTGGAAACAATTACTTCGCCG
>DATGOF010000197.1:0-4559 GCA_035306285.1 Acidobacteriota bacterium
CACGCCTAGATCCTTTCTACGGATGCGGCCCCGAGTTGTGTCAGCAGGGACTCCACAGTACCGACCTTAAACTCCGGGTCGTCTGAACGTATAAAGACAAAGAACCTGTTGTCCGTTACCTTTTCGAAAGTTTCTGATTCAAAGACAGGATGGTGGTGCCTGGGAAGGCGGCTAGAGATCAGAAATCCGGCTATCGCCCCCACGGCTCCGCCAAGCACGCCGCACTCGAACATGATTGGTACAAAGGCGGGCCAGCTGAAAAGTGGCTTACCGCTGACGATCAGAGGATAAGCGATGACACTGGTCCACCATTGAAGGGCCATACCTGCACCGGCCCCGGCGAGACCGAAAATGAGGACGAACCAGGGAACTTTAGATCGCTTCAGTCGCATGATTCGGTCCAAACCATGAATGGGGAAAGGACTGTAGGCATCCCAGCGAGAGTACCCCGCGTCACTGACGCGACGGCAGGCGGACACCAGGGCACCCGGTGAAGCAAATTGAGCCAGGACACCCAGCAGGTTCCTTGAAAATTCTTCAGACTGGTCCGTAGCCCAGTCTTCGCTGGTCTTCTCCACCCGATTCGCACCGGCTGTTGCAGCTTCTAATTCACGAGTGTGCTCTACGTGGGGGTGCGCGGAAGGGAGCACTCCCTTCAATTCCGACATTGCTACCATCGGTAGAAATCGGACAAAAAGACAAAAAAGGGTAAAGAACAAACCGAAACTACCGGCCAGGATTGCTATATCCCACCAGGTGGGGACAAAGTAACCCCAACTGGAAGGTAGGAAATCACGGTGTTGGGAGGTCACCACGATCACGAATCGTTCGAACCACATTCCGATATTGATGAAAATAGAGACCACAAACAGAATCAAAGTGTCTGTGCGCGCTTTCTTCCACCAGAAGATCTGGGGAATGACGACGTTGCAGGTGACCATCGTCCAGTAAGCCCAGGCATATGGACCCAGGGCGCGATTCATAAAAACATACCGCTCATAAGGATTACCGCTGTACCAGGCGATGAAGAACTCAATCGCGTATGAGTAGCCCACCATACTGCCGGTCACAAGGATCAGTTTGGCCATCCGGTCAAAATGAAGGAGGGTAATCAAGTGCTCCAACTTAAATGCAACGCGGCAGATGATCATCAGCGTGACCACCATTGCCAGGCCGGAAAAAATCGCTCCTGCAACGAAGTAGGGTGGGAAGATAGTGGTATGCCAGCCTGGTAGCTGTGCCACCGCAAAGTCAAACGAGACCACCGAGTGAACCGACAGCACCAGGGGTGTCGCCAGTCCCGCCAGCAGGAGATAAGCACGTTCGTAGTGCAACCAGTGCCGCTGCGATCCCCTCCAGCCGAGAGCGAAAATCCCATAGGCAATCTGTCGAATCCGATCGCGTGCGCGATCACGTAGCGTTGCGAGATCGGGTATCAGCCCCAGGTACCAGAAGATCAGAGACACCGTGAAGTAGATAGAGACCGCAAAGACATCCCACATAAGAGGGCTTCGAAACTGTGGCCACATATCCATCTGGTTGGGAATAGGGAGCGTCCAGTAAATGACCCAGGGGCGCCCTGTGTGAATCGTTGGAAAAATCAGGGCGCAGATCACCGCAAACAGGGTCATCGCCTCTGCGGCCCGGTTGATGGAAGTACGCCAGCGCTGTCGGAAGAGAAAAAGAATAGCCGAGATGAGGGTCCCGGCATGCCCGATTCCGACCCAGAAAACGAAGTTGACGATGGGCCAACCCCATGCCACCGGGATGTTGTTTCCCCAGATGCCTATACCTTCCCAGAAGAGCCACGCCATTGAGGAAAGAAAGAGAAGAAGGAGAGCGACTGAAACAGAGAATACAAGGTACCAACCCAAAGGGGGAGACCATTCTACGGGGCGGCAAACGGCTTCTGTGATTTCGTGGAAATCGGGATCACCGTCGACCAGGTTCGGTCTGTGTTCGACCGGATCAATGCGTTCCAGTTCCGGTTCTTCTCTTATCCCCAGGATAGCCTGTGCCATACTCTGCCTTTCAGGCGTCGGCCCTAACAACAGACGCCGCTATTGTACCTGTTCGTTCTGCAGGCTTCTTATGTAGTGAATGATCCGCCATCGGTCCTCCGGCCTGATTTGACTAGCATAATCCGCCATCAATCCCATTCCTTCTGTAATGACACTGTAGATCTGACCGTCTGGATATTGCCTTATCCGTTCGTCTAAAAGATTTGCACTCGGTATGCCGGTCCTCTCACGTATGACACTCTGACCGTCACCTGTTTCGCCATGGCAGGGACGACAGAAGATGTCATAACGCTCCCTTCCTCGGTGCAGAACCTCGTCGGAAACCGGTAGCGGGTTGTCGATAAATTGCCCGGCAGAATCACGACCCGTTGAAAATGAGGTTGCATCAATTGGTTCCCCCCTGGCTACGGTACCCGGCACCGGGGGTCGCATGGCTCCGCCGTCATAGAAGAAGGCGGAAGAACCCTGGGAGATGTATTTTGGTTGATGGTCCATATTCGGGTTGACATGAATCGGTGGGCGGCTCGAAGTGCAACCCCTCAGACACGCAGTGGAGGGAAGGACAAGCACTGCGACCATCAGGAGTTTCCAGGTTACGGGCTGTCGAAAGAAGGCGCGTCGACTCATGTTACTGCCTCCTCCCAGCGCGGATTAAGGTTCCGGATGCGGGCCAGATAGGAAGTTCGAGGTTTGTTATACAGCTCTGCCAGCAGGATGTAGTTACGACTCGACTTCTTCCATTTGCTGACCGCACTTGACTCATCTTGCAAATTCCCGAACCGGATTGCCTGAGTCGGACAGGTTTGCTGGCAGGCAGTCTTGATTTCGCCGTCTCGAATCGTTCTGCCTTCGGCACTGGCAGTCAGTTTCGCTTCCTGAATACGCTGCGTACAATAGGTGCACTTTTCCATCACACCTCGGGAGCGGACGGTCACCTCGGGATTCATGGCCATCTTGACGGTCTCCGGCAGGGCTCGTGTGTAGTTGAAAAAGTTGAATCTGCGAACTTTGTAAGGACAGTTATTGGAGCAATAACGCGTTCCGATGCAACGATTGTAGACCATTGAATTGAGCCCTTCCGAGTCGTGAACGGTAGCAGCAACTGGACAGACCTGCTCGCAGGGAGCATTCTCACACTGCATGCAGGGAATCGGCTGGAATGATGTCAGGGGATCGTCAGGATCTCCGGAGAAATAGCGGTCGATCCTTAGCCAGTGCATTTCGCGACCACGTGAGACCTGCTCGGGACCAACCACCGGGATATTGTTTTCGCTCTGGCAAGCGACCACGCAGGCGCTACAACCCATACAGCGGTTCAGGTCGATCACCATTCCCCACTGGTGAGGAGCCGTGAATTCATGTTCCTGCCACAAGGACTGCGCCTGCGGAGAGTGGTCCTGTCCAGCCGCGAAATTGGGGTTCTCTCTAAACTCCGTCAGGGATGCCTCACGGATCAAGTTCCTGCCGGAGATCGACCAATGTTCTTGTGTTTGGGCGACGGAAACCGATCTGCCGACCGGTTCAATTTCAATTGCAGCACCGGCGTAGAGAGCATCCGAGAAGCGGATAAGATAGATGTTCGCTCCCTTCTCACGGGCTATTTCGCCTCCAGCTTCTCTCCCATACCCGGCAGTTAGAGAAATCGTCCCGTCTGCTTGGCCGGGCAGTTTCATTATCGGTATTTCGATACTCCGGTCACGACTGGTCAGGCGTACAACATCACCGTCATCGAGGCCGTGCTCTTGTGCCGTGGCGGGGCTGAGGCAGGCGAGATTTGTCCACGTCGCCTTGGTGATTGGGTCGGGGAGTTCCTGAAGCCATGCATTATTTGCGAAACGACCATCGAAGACGTTAAACGAAGGTTGAAAGATAACAACCATGCCCTCTTCCGAAAACGACGGGGGTATACCGGCCGGCGAAAATTGCGCCGTTGCGAGGGCTTCAGGGCGTGCAACCTGAGCGACGCCATCGTGAAGAGACTGTTTCCAGAATTGCTCGAAATCACTTCCCTCCGGCACCGGAAAAGACTCCCGCCAGGTGTTGCGCACCAGTTCGTATCCTCCTTCCAGAGATCCGGTACGGATCAGTTCAAGCAATTCCAGGCAGCTTCGGCTGTCATGGAGTGGAGCGATCAAAGGCTGGATTGGACCGAGCGTGCCGTCGGCTGCCCGGCAATCACCCCAGCTTTCGAGAAAATGCGACATCGGCAGCATCCAGTGTGAATTCTGGGCAGTTTCATTTCTTTCCAGGCCGAGATAGATGACATTCTCCACTGACTGTAGGCTTTCGCGCAGCTGGAAGTCGGCAGGTGCGTTGTAGACCGGATTCCCTCCGAGAATAAACAGCGTGGAGATTTGACCCGATCTCATTCTTGCGTTGAGCGCCTGAAATTCAGGAGGCGGAGACCACGCCAGATCATTCTGGGGGATCAACTCCACCAGTTGATTTAGCGATCCAAGGCGAGCGTTGATCTGCAGCGCCAGGGAATGAACCCAGGCCGGCAAACCGCGCCCCGCTACGACGACTGCCTCCCCCGGT
>DATGOF010000198.1:0-5453 GCA_035306285.1 Acidobacteriota bacterium
GAGATGTTCGAATCGTGTTCGAGGGTAGGATTCCTGAGCGCGTTAGGATGCTTTGATCCCCCGCCTGTCCCATCCAGCGCTCGGTCTTCGTTCAGAAAGAATTCAAGGGGCTGACCGCTTCTATACTGGAAGATCGGGGCAAAGGTCCAATTCCGAACAATGGTTCCCAGGAATCCCTCCGGTCCACCACCCGCGTAAGGAGTCAATAGAGCCGACACATTCAGCACGTGAGTCCGGTCGAAGGCAGCCGGCCCCCGCTTCGATTCCTTGATTCGAAAAGGATTGGGAACATCGCTGGTGTCAGAGTAACGAGCTGACTTATCTGTGATTGCTTTCGAGAAAGTATAGTTAGCCAGCAAACTGACACCATTCGACATCCGCTTGTTTACCTGGAATTCGGCACCATGATACCAGTTGTCAAACATACTGGAGAGCATGAGATTGCGTGTATCGAGAACGCCCTTACCGTAGAGCACACGATCGTTGACATTGTCTAAGGTCGAGAGTGGATTACCTTCCCCATCTGTTCCCGGGACGTAAACAGCCGGATTCCAGTAGTAAGAAGAAATCCACTTTCGCCCGATTTTGCCGATGTAGTCTCCTGAGACCACAATGTCTCGAGTCAATTGATGTTGCAAACCCAGATTCCAGTGGTAGGCATAAGGGGTGCGCAGATTCATGTCCACTGATGCGGCATTGGTAGGCAAGAAGAATCCGATCTCAGCTCCGGGCTGAAAAGTCGTAGGCGGCAACGGATCTATGACTCCTGCACTGGGGGCCCCAAGGCGTCCGTTGAAATACTGCTCAGAACCGGAAAATGGCGGATTAATCTGGGCCATTGTCTCAGCAGTCGGAGCATCATAGAAGATACCTCCTCCTGCTCGCAGACTGGTGCTTCCGTCGCCGCTCAGGTCATAGGCCAGTCCAATCCGAGGAGCAAAATTGTTCTTGTCTACTTCCACAATACCTGTCGGCAGGTCGTAATTTGCAAACAAATAGCCTGGAGGAGCATCGTTGATGGGAGCTGACGTCGTCTTATCGAGAGGCAACACGAAAGTAGAGAGCGCCAGGTCGCGTCGATCATTCCACCAGGAGGAGAGCTCGTATCGAAGCCCGAGCGTCAGAGTCAGGCGGGCCGTGGCTCGCCACTCATCCTGGAAATAGAAACCCCAGGACCAGGGCATGATGTTGTCATTGACGCGCCGGTTCCATCCCAGATCCAGCGTTCTCCAGGCACCCATCATGAAGTCAAGCATAGGGTCGCCCGAACGCTGCCCGTTGAAGTCGAAAAGTGGCGGGGAAAGCCAAGCTTGAAAGAAACTCAGACGGAAGTACTCGACGCCAAACTTCATTACGTGGCTTCCGCTGGTCCAGCTCATCGCTTCGTGGAAGTTGTAAGCTTCTGAATCGTTATTCCACTGGGATACAGAAGAAAGATTGACGCGCCCCGGAACGCGGAACCGAACCGACCCATAGTCGGTGTAGTTCGGGAAATCGAGCCCTAAAGACTCGGTTGATCGATAGGGATCATTTTCGGTGAACTGGTCATCGTAGTTGTATCCGAAGATGAATGAGTTGATCAGAGTCGGTGACAGCGTCCAGGTATGCGAGGCGCTGAAGTTGTGGAAGGTATGACCTGCACTGGAATTCATCCAGCCGGGAATGTCTCCCGTCAATCGCGCCGGTTGGTCATTGGTGTTGTAGTAATAGTGCCAGAACAGGCTCTGGCGGTCGTTGATTTGGATATCGTTCCGGAAGATGAACAAATCATTATTAATAGGAGCGGGATTATTGGTGACAAGGCGCCCGTCTGGCGAGTTGGGAAGAGGAATGAAATCAAGCAAGCCAACGCTTACGGGGTCGAACAGCGAAGGGTCGACCTGGTTGTTTTCAAACGGTTCTCCGGTGAAGGGATTGACCAGTTGCTGGCTCACGTGCGAGAAGTCACCGGCCCTTTCCGCTGCTGTAGTCGGGAAGGCCCCTGTAGTCGCCGGCTGAGGACGATCTCGAAATCCTTCGTAGCTACCAAAGATGTGAATCCGGTCCCTCACAATAGGACCACCCGCAGCGACGCCGAACTGATTCATGATCCTGTTACCTTTATCCAGTTCGAAGAAATTCCTAGCATTCAAGTTGTCGTTCCGGTGGAACTCCCAGACTGAGCCATGGAACTCGTTTGTACCACTTCGTGTCATTACGCTTACGACAGCCCCACTGTTCCTGCCCTCAGCTGCCGAGAAGTTGTTGGTTTTGATACGAAATTCGCGAACCGCATCGGGAGGAGGAGGATTCATAGCGGTATTTCTGGAAGGATGTGTGAAATAAGCGCCGTCCAAAGTGAAGTAGTTCTGGTTGTCTCGTCCTCCGTGAACGGTCATGACCGGACCCTCCCGCGACCCGGTCTGTGTTTGAGGGGCCGCTACCGAAGAAATGCCGGGTAGGAGTGAGGCCAGACTGATCACATTCCGTCCACTCAGCGGCAGGTCGGTGATTCTTTGGTCATCGACCAGTGCCGACACTTCGGCGGAACGCGTGTCAACCATTACGGTGCCGCCGGTCACAGTGACGGTTTCTGTGACTTCACCGACTTGCAAAGTCACATCTACTCGAACCCTTTCGCCGACTGAGACGGTAACACCTTCCTGACGGTACGATTTAAAGCCCGGCATCTCGGCGGAAATAGCGTAGGTGCCGGGTTGAAGGGCTTCGAAAGTATAGTAGCCGGTGTCGCTAGTGAGAACGGAACGAGTCGCACCCGTTTCGGTATTGAGAGCGACAACCGTCACGCCGGGGATGACACCCCCCGATTCGTCGACGACATTGCCATGGATGACTGAGACCGTCACCTGGGCGACCGTGGTGCCGGTCATGGCCAAAAGAATCAGGAAAAGTCCCAACCAAAGATCCCGTCCTATCGTTAGAAACATGAGAAATCCTCCCGAAATGAGTGCTCAAATAACGATTCATTTTTTAGATAGTATGAGAATCTATAAGTACATAGAAGCCCAAAAGCAATTAAATTCGATTAATTTACTTCTGGAGAATGCTTTGATTCGTGCTCCCTTATAAATACTGGTGCGATACGCCCCCGGCAGTGTCTTCGTTTGGATCGACCAACAGCGGTGGAAACTGGTCGTGGCGAGTCTTGTCATCATCGACTGTCAGGTTGAAGGAACTGGAGGAACCCGATGCAAGGGATCGGGAATCAGGCAGCCGAGGTCTTTCTGGCAATCACTTTTGATGATGCCCCTGTAGTCGGGCCGGGCTACAACTCCGGCCGTGGGGTCTGCGATTTCTTTTCCGTGGAGCGAGCGGAAGGTAGCTTCTGCCGTTGGAATAATCCCTTCGCAAGCGGTCTACTGGGCAGGCCCGGCAGGAGGCCCCATCTTTGATTCAAGCTCAAGTCGTCGCATCGAACCCAACTCGTACACAGGGTCCGTGGATGCGACGTATAGTCACCCAACGGAATCTGTCGCCCCAGTATGACTTGTGACAGGGCGATGGGCCGTCACGCACGAGTCACGGCTGATTGCAACTCTCGCTTTGCTGGTTCGCTAAGCGGGTCGAGTTGTTGACTCTTGTCGAGACCTGTGTCGCGTGCAGCATCCCTCTGTCCGTCGGGACGTTTCAGGAGAAGATGCGCCTCAAACTCCGGCCCATCAAGACCGAAGCAATGAGAGTGCCCGCAGTGCCGCGAGCCAGCCCGAAAATGTTAGCAGGTGCCGGCCGTGGTTGACCGTCAGCCATTGGGTCAGACCGGCGGAAACTTCCCGACCGGCCTCCATGCCGGAGAGCCGGAGCATCGTTGGTATGAAATAGGTGAACGTGACAAGGCGTTCGATGACAATGATGGCGGCCGCCGCCAGGTACCAGGTTCGCATCGGCTGCGTCGCGGTCCAGGCAGCAAAGAGACTGATAAGGGTCAGCAACGTCAGCGGCACGGTCGTGACGTACGCCCAGAACATGAGGCCTGTGTTCGGCCATTGCGACGGCGGGATGTCCGTCCACTGCGAGATCACAACACGATGCTCGTAAAGACCTGCACCAAGTGCAATTCCGAGGTTAATGATGAAGAGCCAGAGAACGATTTCTCTCCACATTGTTCCTCTCCTTCGCTGAAAACCGTGTGCCAAGTGAAGCCTGCCAGCCTGCAGCCGGTTCCTTCGCTTGTGACGCGATAATCGATCAGGCTCGTGAATGCTCTTTGGTCCATCTTTTTTCGAGAATTATTTTATCGTTGGGCGCTCGGGTCTGCGAAGAAGCTCTTGCCTTACCGGCACAGAGCCAACAATGAAAAGGACTAGTCGGTGGCGAGTATGGTCATCCTTGTTGGAGTTGAAGGACCTTCGGCTTGGAGTTGAAGGAACTCGAGGAGCCGGGGCAGCGGACCGGCAATGACAAGGAATAGGGCCAATGAGATCATCCTAGAAATCGCTCTTCATTATGCCACTGCAGCAGCACTGGATCAGGCAGCAGTTCTGGACATTTCGGCTTGTGGATTTCTTTTCCGTGGAGCGGATAGTAGCTTTTGCCGTTGGAATAATCCTCCCGCAAGCGCTGGCTTACTTCGAACCGGTAACCCGGAGTTACGGTCACATAGCCGAGATCAAAGAGACGGTGAATGTCTGCTCGAAGAAGCAAACCATTTGAAACGTGGTGAGTCCCACTTTCTGCATAGGGCTTAATATGTGCGGATTCCAGAGCGGGAAGCGAGTGTTCCTCGCTCACCGCACAGGTTCGATTGTAGGCATCCAAAACGGCGACTCGAAAGGCGCCCTGGCCCAGTCGAGGGCGAACAATCGTCTCCGGGCCGTATCGCTGAGGAGGGAAAGCGATCAGCGGAAGCTCTGGATCCTTCGTAGAGGTAGAGAAAGATTGGGGTCTATGAGAAGCGCGGATCAGGCACTCCTTCCAGATCCTCTTCCCTTCGCCCTCTGAAAGATCGTAAGTTGTTCCTTGAACTACGTTGGCGTGCCAGTCCGATGGTTGGGCGATCCATTCGTGTGGTGCAAAGAAAGTCGGCTGAGAAATGATCAAGCAGCCAATATCGTAATTGCCAGCTGGATCAGAATGTTGCTCGCGGCGGAGAGGCTCGATTCTTTCTCTCATCTGCTGAAATGTCGCCGCCCCGTTCCCAATCCCGAAAGAGTTCCAAGCCCACCATGCTGGCAGCACGGAATGACGTGCAAAGAAGCCAAAGCCACAGATGGCATAGTGGGGTCGCTTCAATTTGAAAAAGAATGGAGCACCGGCCGGAATCGCTCGCCAGCTTCGGGTATCCCTTGGTAGCCAGAAATTTATTTCGTCAAGTTCCGGATGACTCTCGAGGAAGCGGTACCATTCGTAGTCTGTATTTGCGACGTAGCCGATCAAATTGAGAACGATTCTGCCACGGACAAGGAATATTCGGAAGGTTCAGTTTTGCATTCATATGGCACAGCCACTTTGCGTCG
>DATGOF010000199.1:0-4907 GCA_035306285.1 Acidobacteriota bacterium
TACAGCCGTTATTTCCGGTACCACTGAGGCATTGGAGGAGGTCTTTCAACTCACCAGCGGCGAACTCGGCTTCACCGTTGCCAGTGCGCTGATCGGTACGATTGTCGGTTCGATTGCGGTTGGCAGACCCGGCGAGACCCTGGGCAGCCGCTTGATTCTGAAATATCTGGCCATCTTCTATCTCGTGTCTGCTGTCGGATGTGCCGTGGCCTGGGACTGGTATTCACTACTCCTGTTTCGGTTCCTTGGGGGATTGGCGGTTGGCGGTTCGTCGGTGATGTCCCCTCTATATATCGCGGAAGTGTCTCCCGCTCGTCTCCGAGGACGGCTGGTAGCGATTGCCCAACTCAATGTTGTGCTGGGGATTCTCGGGGCCTATTTTTCCAATTTTTGGATTGCCGGTCGGTTGGGCGATTCGATGGACGCCTGGCGGTGGATGTTCGGAGTCGAGGCGGTTCCTGCCGCAATCTTTTTTCTCCTTCTTTTCTGGATTCCTGAAAGTCCTCGTTGGTTGGTGAAACGGCGTCGCCACGATGAGGCCTTGAAGGTACTAGAACTGATGGGAGAGCCTCAGTCCAAGAGCGCACTGGCAGCGATTGTTGATACTTTACACGAACGGACCGTCAGCCTCCAGAAATCGCTTTTTCGCAGGAAATACGCCAAACCGATTTTTCTGGCGGTCGCAGTCGCGACTTTCAACCAGCTGTCGGGAATCAACGCGGTCATTTATTACACTCCTCGTATATTCAAGCTCGCCGGCGCGTCCGCTGAATCTGCCTTGTTTCAGTCGGTGGTGATCGGGGGGACGCTACTTCTCTTCACTGCAGTCGCAATGACGGTCATAGACCGACTCGGCCGTCGATTCCTCCTCTTGATTGGGGCTGCAGGGACGGCCCTTTGTCTGACCAGCGTCGCCTATGCATTTCATTATGAAATAGGTGGGACCTGGGTACTGGTAAGTCTTATCAGCTATATCGGATTTTTCTCTCTTTCGCAGGGGACGGTAATCTGGGTCTACCTCAGCGAAATTTTTCCCAATCGTGTCCGGGCCCAAGGACAGGCCCTTGGGAGTTTCACCCATTGGACCTGGGCAGCCGTTGTGAGCTGGAGCTTCCCGGCCTTGGCGGAGTTCTCGAGTACGGTGGCGTTTTCCTTCTTTGCTCTCATGATGGCGCTGCAATTTGTGTTCGTTTGGAAGAGTTTGCCGGAGACGAGAGGGCGTTCCCTCGAGCAGATTCAAACCGATCTGGGGATTGAATAGTTCTTACATTTGTAACGCAGGAGCGCTACAGGGTTATTCATCATCGTGCAGTTGCCTTCCATGAAGCTGGCGCGGCGAAGCGCGATAGTGACTGATTCGCGACGGATTCGAACAAGTGGGTTATCATTATTAAATTAATGAAACGCTAACCGAATCACCCTTCCTTGAAGGAGGAGACCAGAATGAAATGGCTGACTGGCTTTTTGGCTTGCCTGGTTTCAATGACATTGCTCTGGGCACATGGCAACCCTCGTGGAGTTGCGGAAGTAAGCATCGAAGGGAAGAAGATAACCATAGAATACGGCCGTCCGCAGCTCAATGGTCGCGACTTGCTTTCGGCAGTCGATAATGGCTTCGTATGGAGAATGGGTGCTGATGCCGCGACAACACTGACCTTAGAGACGGAACTCATTTCTCAAGGTGTCGTAATTCCTGATGGGAGCTACTCACTGTTTGCTCGCAAGAAAAGTGAACGCCAGTGGGAACTCCTCATCAACTCTGCGACCGGAGTTCATGGGACCCAGTACGATGAGGCTAAGAACGTTGCGGTTGTCCCACTTGAATTCGAGGAGACGGACTCACCGGTTGAACTCTTTACTATAGAGTTAGAGCCTGCGGGAGACGGTGTGCGGTTTCAGATGGCCTGGGGCAGTGCGCGGCTGTCGACGAAGCTGCAGATTCGGAGCTGAACAGGGTCATCCGGTAGGCTCTTCGAATTTCGCTGCCGGAGCTCAAGCCTTCGCTGCGGAAATCCTGTGGTGCCCCACGGCAGCTTTGAATGGTTCCATGCCGACCGCCGGCTAGCAGTGTCGGATCGTCAATTCAGGGTGTCCTCCGATAAGGGGAGATCCGCCAAATTGAGGCGGATCACCTGAGCCAAACCGAATCAAAGTTTGTTACTTTATCTTCACCGGCAGGCGTTCGAACGTTCTTCTAATCCGTACCAAGCGCCTGAACAAGAAATGAAATCGAAAGGAGAGGGAGATGGTTCAAACTGCGTCTACGATGCTGGAGCTCGGCACTCGGGCACCAGATTTTCACCTGCCCGACGTTTGTACGGGCGAGATCATTTCATTGAACAGCTTCTCTGACAAAAAAGCGTTGTTGGTCATGTTCATTTGCCGACACTGTCCTTTCGTCCAACATGTGAAAGGCGAGCTGAGGCGGATTGGCCAGGATTACAAAGATCATTCACTCGGGATTATAGCCATCAGCTCAAATGACGTCGCTTCGCATCCCGAGGATTCTCCTGAAAGCCTGTGTGCGATGGGTCGAGAGGAAGGATTTAACTTTCCAATTTGCTACGACGAAACGCAGGAAGTGGCGAAAGCCTTTACTGCATCTTGTACGCCTGACTTCTTTCTCTTCGATGGTGAACGGAAGCTGGTCTACAGGGGGCAGCTCGACGATAGCCGACCGAGCAACCAAAGGCCGATCACAGGGAAAGACCTGCGCGAGGCTATCGATGCCGTTCTAAGCGACCAATCGGTGAGTGGTGATCAGAAGCCGAGTATTGGTTGCAACATCAAATGGAAACCCGGCAACGAGCCGTCCTATTTCCGTTCCTGAGCCGGGATCGTACTTCCGCACCCCAATTCTGCCGCTGTGGATCCCCACAGCGGCTCCCCGCTTCTTCACCCGTGAAGCCGAGTCAGACAGATTGAGCGCCTGGTATTTTCTCCTTTTATGAATCTGTGCGCGGCCTAGGAAGACAGACGATTTCTGGGAATCCCTTTGCACTTATTGGGTAAATTCTTGCTCCTCCAAGGATTCTGCTCCTGGCCCTCTTTCTCTATTTTACCGGGAATTAGCTCAAGATTGGGAGTTCCGGAACAATGCTTGCTTCATCTCAGGCGAGTTGTACCGGTAACGTAAACGAGAAAGAGGAGAGTCAGTAGTGAGACGAATTCAAATCTTTGTGATTGCTCTAATGCTGGGAGGCTTTGCAAAGGCGGATCCGGTTGAATTAATAGTCAATGGGGGATTCGAGACGGGAGACCTGACTGGGTGGACGGACTCGTTGAATGTGGAAGTCTTGCCGACCCACTTCGGCGTCAATCCAGCTGGTGGAGATTACATGGCGGTTCTGGCACCGGGAACAGAGCTTATTGCCTTCTTGAGCCAGGGATTTGATCCGACCGGATTTGATACCGCAGTGTTGAGCTTTGCAATTAACATGCAGAGCCTGGATCTGCTGGACATCGACCTCGGGTTTCAGTTTCTGGCTGTTGCAAGCGGGTCGTTCCTTCAGTTCTTCACCATCGATGACGTCGTTGATATTCCACCCACTAGTACGGTTCTTGGCTGGCAGACCCTGAATATTCCTTTGCCTGCAACCGATCTTGCGGGTCCCCTGTCGATAAACTTTCTCTTGTTGGATTTTAGCGACGAGTTTACGACCGCTTACGTCGACAACGTTTCAGTTGTTGCCAGCTCGGTTCCCGAGCCTGGCGTTGTGCTGCTGCTAGCGATAGGCCTCGGGACCAGCGGTATCACGTTGCGAAAGCGGCATTCTCTATAAATCGACCACCACCGACAGATACTACCTCCTCAATTCTCCTCCCTAAGCACAGCCCGGCGCAATGTTGCGCCGGGCCCTCCTCGTTCTCGGGAGTCTTCCCGACTGGAACTTGTCAAAGAGCAACTCATTTATTGACCCCTACTCTTTCGCTTTACAAAGACGCTCTCCGCGTCAATACTCTTTTTGATTGTTCATTCCGGAGGAGACAAAAACGCGTGAGAGGTGGATGTTTTCGGGTTCTAGTAATCGGGCCTCTCTTCTTTGTAAACCAAGCGCCCGCTCTGGCTGCGACGCCTCTACTCATCGGCCGAAGAGGCGGATGTGGTCTTCTCTTCTTGATTTTCCACATTCTGGCCGCTCTCTGGGTGGCTCGTGATAGCCGCGAACGCAATGTTCCCGGCCGGGTCGTGTGGATTGCCGTGGCTTTGATATTTGGCCTGCTCGGGCTTGTTGTTTACCTCGTGGCGCGACCCAAGAGCGGCTGAAGTTCTGCCGAAATTCTTCCCTTCTAATTAAACCTGCCTCTCGTGTCACCCATCACAGGATTCGATTTCTCCATATCTAACAATTGGTTACGTGATTTCAAGGTTTAAGAACGCGTTTAAACAAGTACGAGAGCGAGGAATCTAATCATGACTTTGCGCAGAAAGGACATCATTGCTCCTATTCTCTTTTTCTTGGTGATGGCGTGGGGATCTCTAGCGCATGCCCAGGTCCCTTCTGAGTATCAGGCACTCTACAGTGAGATCGAAACACGGTTAGCGGCTTTCGAATCGAGGCTTGATCAGCATCCGGTTGATCAATCCTCGGAAGCCGTCACATTCGGAATGCACCTGCCATTGGCGAGTTCAAATCGGGGCGAAAGTTTGCTGGCCAGCAATCTCCGCTATTCTCTTCCATGGCAGCTGAATGCACTCCAAGCGCTTGGGATACCAGCCGTCTACGTCGAGGTTAACTTTCCACTCCTTACCAGCGGATACCATGAGGACTATGAAACTCTCAGGTCCCTGGAAGAGTTTTATGCGTGGCTCGGAGATGAGATTCGCAGTCGGGGAATAAAGTTGATCGTGAAGAGCCAGGTCAATTTCATCAATCTTCAACCCCAACATGATGAGAAGCTACGGG
>DATGOF010000200.1:0-7396 GCA_035306285.1 Acidobacteriota bacterium
CTGATTCGTACTGGCTGGCAGGACGTCATGATTGAAATGATGGTTGATGTCCTGAGTGAATATGCCACTGAGGAAACACCGGAATCCATTTCCCTTCTGGTAAAGGATTGTGTCGACCGCCTGACTGGAAAACAGACGATCTATCAGATGATCCGTCTGGCGGAAGAGGTAAAGAAAAGAGGCGGCAAGCCGGAGGACCCTCTGCAGTACAAGAGGCGATACCACGACCGCTTGATGAACAAGATTGCAGAACGTCGCGAATCGCTTCGCAGCGGGAGAAGAGATCCGGATGACTTCCTTATGCCCGGCAGTCGTCACTTCCTGAAGAAGCTGTGTGAAGCGGGTCTCTCCCTCTACCTGGCCAGCGGAACCGATCTCGAGTATGTCCGTGAAGAAGCTGAACTCTTGCAAATCGCTGATTTTTTTGATGAAAGGATCTATGCAGCAGTTGATCGGGTTGAGGACTTTTCCAAAGCACAGGTCCTCGAACAGATTTTTTCAAAACACGCTTTGCAAGGACCTGAACTGCTTTCCTTCGGCGATGGTTACGTCGAAATTCTCAACACCAAACAAGTCGGTGGTATCGCAATCGGTGTAGCCAGCGATGAGTTCCGACCAGGACGCACGAACGAATGGAAGCGCAACCGCCTGATCCAGGCGGGTGCCGATTTGGTCATACCCGGGTTTAGCGAACAGGAAGAACTCCTCTCTTTCCTTCTTAGTCCGGAGTATGTCTGACGTGCCCTACCCGCTTTTCGACCGATCCAGATTAATCCTCAAGCCTCTGGATGACCGCATTCACGACCTTGACTATACGGCAGTTCTGCCCGTCAGGCATCAGCCCGAACCGCTCCCCGACAATGTCATTTCCCAGTTGAATACGGTTGCTGAAAGGATCAGGACCGCTCGTCAACGGGGGGCTTCTGTCATTCTTATCATGGGAGCTCACTTGTTGCGGGCGGGGGTTCAGCTAATGCTTATCGACCTTCTGGAGCGAGGCCTGATCTCCCATATTGCCATGAACGGCGCGGGACCGATTCATGACTTTGAGTTGGCCCTCATCGGTAAGACAACTGAAAGCGTCTCGCGCTACATCAAGAGTGGTGAATTCGGACTTTGGAAAGAGACGGGCAGGATCAATGACATTGCCATCGAGGCCGCCAGAGAAGGAATCGGCTTAGGAGAGGCTGTCGGTCGAGAAATCGCGAATGGAGATTTTCCCTACCGTCAGTTCTCGGTGCTGGCTCGCGCGTTTGAACTGCGGATCCCGGTTACCGTTCATATCGGGATTGGATATGACATTATTCACGAGCATCCGAATGCCGATGGCGCTGCGCTGGGGGCGACTTCATATACCGATTTTCTAGTCTTCGCCCGAGCCGTGCAGAATCTGGAACAGGGAGTCTTGATGAACTTCGGAAGCGCCGTAATGGGTCCCGAGGTCTACCTGAAAGCTCTGGCGATGGCTCGAAATGTAGCTCATCAGGAAGGCCTTGAAATTAGAGCGTTTACAACGCTCGTGTGTGACCTCGTACCACTGGAGGGGGATCTTTCGACAGAAGCACCAAAGAGTGAACCCGGCTACTATTTTCGACCCTGGAAAACCATCCTGGTCAGGACGGTAGCCGAGGGAGGCGAAAGCGTTTACGTCCGGGGGAATCATCGAGTCGTCTTTCCAAATCTTTACCGGTTATTGAGTAAGGACCTCTGAGTATGTCTGTTCTTTCCGAGGAGCGTCTTGAAGAAATCCTTTCTCATTTGCCCTCACTCAAGCTGGCAGTAGTGGGAGATTTCTTTCTCGATCTCTACCTGGAGATCGATCCCCTGCTTTCGGAAAGGTCGCTCGAGACTGGCCTCGAGGCATACCAGGTTGTGGGAAAACGATCGGAGCCGGGTGCCGCTGGTACGGTATGCCGGAATCTGGCCTCCCTGGGAGTGGGAACAATCTTTGCGGTAGGAGTGACCGGCAGAGACGGCGCAGGCTTCGAATTAAGAGAATCGCTTCAAGAGTGGTCCGTAGACCTCTCCCATTTGATTGAGACGCCGGACCGATTCACACCCGCTTACCTGAAACCGCTCAAAACCGGGAATGATCGCCCTCCAGAAGAAATGAATCGGCTGGACATAAAGAATCGTAGACCAATTACCGAGCTCCTGGAGGAGGATATTCTTGCCAGATTAGAGGAGCTGACCGGCGAAGTGTCGGGAATGATACTGCTTGACCAGGTAACCGAGGAAAACTGTGGGGTTTTGACCGATCGAGTCGTCCGTGGTGTGAAGAGTCTTGCCGCCCGTCACTCACATAAGACATTCTTGGCAGACTCCAGAAGCCGAATCGACAAATTCCGCGGGTGCACCCTCAAGCTGAATCAGCGAGAAGCAACCCTGATCTTTGAGCCGGACAGCAGTGTAGAGGCTCCTCTGACCAGAATCCAGGAGTATGCGACTAGGCTGGCTCTTGAATCAGATAAGCCTGCATTCCTCACACTGGGAGCGGCCGGCGTCTTGGCCTGCGAAAAGGGGACTGTAAGCCACGTGGAAACCATCGATCTCCCTCCTCCCCTGGATATAGTTGGAGCCGGTGATAGTGCCACGGCCGGGATCGTCTGCGCACTTTGTTGTGGTGGGTCCGTTCAAGAGGCCGCAGCCCTGGGAAATATTGTCGCTTCCGTTACGGTTCAGCAAATCGGTACGACTGGCTATGCTTTCCCCGCACAGGTCCGCAATCAATGGAAGGAATTTCATGATCATGGAATTCTCTGAATCCACTACCGGAAGCCTATATGCGAACAAGTCTATCACGGCGGAATGGCCATCGCCGAGACGAACTACCGGCGGTTGGGTTGAACAGCTGATGACCGCTAGACGGGATTCGGGAAGGGAGATTAAGGCGTTGGCCCCTGGACAACATGCTCACCGTTTGAACCGTTGTCCACGCCCTAGCTGAGCTCCTCCCTTCCCACTGCGTGGCTCAGACACTCACCATATCGGCAGTCAATGAGCTCACTTTAGCGCTTTATAGGCGACGAACTCTTCAGTTTCCACAATATGAACAGGAACCCCCTCGATGCGGTCTTGAACCAGCTGCCGGAGCTGAGAGGATAACCGTTTCGTGTAAATTACGAAACCGAGCTCCTTCTCGCCGGGAACTCGACCGATTCCCATACCGTGAACGCCTCTTAGCCTCATCACATCCGCTTCGCGCCTGGCCTGGATCTGTGCGAGAGCCCGTATTCTCGGGGGAAGAGCACGGCGGCTCCTTTCCAGTAGCTCTTCGGCCGAAAAAGAGCTGTCCGGAGCTGTACCGTCAGGTGCCACACCAAAGAGCAAATAGACAAAATGGATCGGGCTGGCGATTGTAGAAAAGGGCCCACCTGCAAACAGGAGCGCCACAGGAGCATTTGTTTCCTGATCAAGAATCACCGAACCTGAGTCACCCGAATCCGAAAATGTTCCAGGAGTAATTATCGTCTGACCGACGAAACGGGCGGTCCCGCAATCGGCGCCGTAATTCACGAGGACCGTGACATTGACCGCATCAACTACCCCGGTTGTCACGTCGGTGGTTCGGCCGCTCTTGATTACCTCCATCCCGGGGGAGGGAAAGGCCAATTGAGCTGTTGGTATCCCTACATCGAAAATCTCCTCGCTGGCTAGCTGAGTATTAGTCAATGCGATAGATGCATCAACCAGGTTTGTAGCTAGAAGGGAGAAATCGATTGGAATTGTACGTGCCAGAACTCCTACCACGTAGAACGGACTTTGTCCCGGATCCAGTTGTATATCAAGCGTTCCCGGCTGAAGAATCCAGGTGCCCGCAGGTGCCGTGTTGGGACACAGGGTGGGCCCAACCGCTCCCATAACATGATTGTTGCTCAGGATGAATTTCACATCCGGATTGAAGAGGCTGCTGACCCTCAGACCTGCCGTCCCGGCGGAGATAAACGGGAGGGTAGGTGTGCTTGAGATCGATGAGCCCATGGGGACCGGTCGGGGAAAACGCTGACCGGTGAGCGGAGCCGCGAGGTCAGCAAACGAAGTCTCCTCAAAGTAAATTTTGCTGGCTCTAAGGCCTTCCTCTGTTAACTGATCGATTGTTCTCGTTTCTTCTGCTAAACCCCACTGAGCTGTGACAAGAGCGAGTGCGACAAACAACAACTTGTTTCGAATGAACTGCGTGCGACTGGACATAGTTCCCGTACCTCCACATTTGCGCGGAAGCCGATGGTTGCTATTCAGATCGACTTCTGCGTCGATTAACAACGTTAGCCGGTTTAAAGTCCCCTCAAAGGTGAGAAAGAAGGACTCGTGACCACAAGCTGCCGGAGTATCTTATATCCGTTCAAGGTGAGGATCTACTTCTATTACGGGTTTCCTCAGTAGCCAGGTAAATATTAAAGACAGAGCAACAACAACTACTAAACTAAACAGGATGATGTAAATATAACGTGAAGTAACGTCTTGGAAAGGTGCATACGCTTCTGAGTATGGCTGCTCGACGACCACCAGCCAATCAAGATTAGGAAAGGTCAGGGAAAAGCGACGATTGGAAGCACCCACCAGGAAGCGGCCTTCCTCCCGCCTCGCTTCTACAATGTTACGGTTCTCTTGCAAAGCCGCCATTACATCCTCGAAATTGGGATAGGATTCGAGTTCCCCATGGGCGCCCGCGGTCCGATTCAGGACCATCCCGTCTCCACGGACGAGAAATGCCAATCCTTTCTCGCCGACTCTCGTCGAGTTGACCAGGGCAAAAATATCCTGGCTGTCAACAATCGCTTTGACCACCCCAATCGCTTCCTTAGTAGCCGGATCAACCACCGGTTGGGCAATTTCAATGGCGAAGACCTGTGCGCTTTCGTCGTAGCGCATATCACTGATGTAGTGTCCACCTTTTCCATCTCGATAGCAGTCATACCACCATTGTTCGTCACCCTGAAAGTAATCGCTCGTCTTATTGGTTGCAGCGATCAGGCGGGCCTGCTGGTCGGTTACCAGTATTTCACGCATACTGGAATCGAACGACTGGTAATCACGCAAATAAGCGGATGCCTCATTTTCCAGAATCTCAGCCAGCAGAACAGACTGACTGGGAGCGATTAGAGTTCCCCATTGCGTCTCTACTTCGTCGACGTGATCACGAAGCTGATCCACTGGCAAAAGAGTCTGATTGGCTTCCCTGACTCTTTCACGAATGGTAGGAATCGCGGTGATCCCTGCAACATCGATGATTCGCTGCTGGAGATGAGTGCTGATCAGCGACTGCGTGAATTCAGCCGTCTCGACGAGGTGTTCCTCAATCGATTCTTGATAGATTGTGCGGGCGCTGCTCATCAATAACAGTGCACCGACAATCAATGGAACCATCCCGAGGATCAAGAAGAGGACGAGAATCCGTAAGTCGAATCGTGATCGTTCGGATTCTGCCATGTTCGTCCCCCGGATCTCAAAAACAGAGATTACAGGCTGGTTTTCTTTATTTTACGTCCTGGTGATCGAATCCGCCAACGCTTTTTCGACCAACCACCAGGCGTGGCGTCCGCTCATCACCGGTAAAAAGCTCTTCTCTGCCTTTCTCGAAGTTCCAGCCGACGAAGGTCGAGGCATATCTGGCAATCTGGAATTCCTTCCAGCCGGTCCAGCAAATTTGGTAAAGCTCTCTGTGTTCTCGATATCCCTCTATGGTTAAGATGGTCACCAGTATCGAAAGAGGCGTTCACGCAAATGAATAGACAAGAGCTCAGTCCAGGTCAAGACGCACTGACCCGCGCCAACCAGCGTCGCCGGGTTCCCTGGCAACCCCTTCTCTTTATCCTAGCCATCGTTCTGATCGTTGTCCTGGGCCGGATCTACGACTTGGCTCATTATCTGCAGGGATTCCGTAGCTGGATCGAACAATTGGGCCCGTGGGGCCCAATTGTTTTCATCATCCTGTATGCAATCCTGGTCACACTGGCTCTGCCTGGCTCGGCCCTGACAATTCTCGCCGGGGCTCTCTTCGGATCTTTGCTGGGAGTGATTGTGGTAAGCATCGCAGCAACTCTGGGAGCCGCATTCTCCTTCTTAATTGCACGTTATCTGGCTCGGGAGGCAACCGCACAGTGGTTGGCAGGTAATGAGCGATTTAGAAGACTAGACGAGCTGACGGAAAGGTATGGTGCGATCATCGTTGCTATAACCCGCCTGATTCCTCTTTTTCCTTTCAATCTCCTGAACTACAGCTTCGGACTGACTCGGGTTCCCTTCTGGACCTACCTCTTCTGGTCATGGCTCTGCATGCTGCCCGGGACGATCCTTTATGTTGTAGGGGCCGATGCCATCATGCAGTTGGTCTCTGAAGGGGAAGTGCCCGGAATGCTATTCGCCTTATTGGCCTTTTTTGCCGCTCTGTTGTTTCTACTGGGATGGATTGCAAGAAGGAATTTGCGTTCGAAGGTAGAAGCGGATTCGGCGTCTGCTCTTGAAAAATCCGAGACAGATGGCGGTTTGTAGACCTAACTCCAGGCGGATACTCGGCCGGATGGATCAGTTCAATGAATCCCTGAAGAAACGAAGAGGATTCAGAGGCTGGCTATTTAGCCGCACTTCGTAGTGGAGGTGAGGTCCAGTCGTACGACCCGTTGTTCCTACGTAGCCGACGATATCCCCCTTCTTCACCTTCTGGCCGCTTTCCACCGTGTATCGGTCAAGATGGCCGTAGCGGGTCGACATTCCGAACTTGTGCTCGAGCGCCACCATTTTGCCGTAACCCGATCGCCGACCAGCGAAAGCCACTATGCCGTCGGCTGTGGCAACGACCTTCGCTCCCCGTGGAGCGGAAATATCAATTCCTGGATGGAAATCGGTCTCCCCGTCAAAAGGATCGGACCGACTCCCGAACCGATCCGATGGATACCCTCGAACCGGTAGAATGGACGGTGTCGCCGCCAACAAGATTTCACGTGTCGTATAGTAATCTTGAAGCTGTCGTAACTCGGTTTCCAGCGTCAGTCGCTTCTTCTCGAGTGTCTTGAAATGTTGCAATAAATCGCGTTGATTCAAGCTCAACACGGGATCGGTTGACGAACTCGGACCTCCAACCCCTCCCAGTGCATCCAGATCAAATCCGGAACCGATACGAAGTTTTTGTGCCGTAACTTGGAGTCCAGAAATCCGATCTTCCAGCTGTTTGGCAGCTAACCTGAAAGTCTCGCTGTTTCGTCTGAGAAGATCAACTTCTCGCACCAGTTCTTCATACTGTTGCGATTGAGCCCACATTCGGTGATAACTAAGTCCTGAGAAAACCAGGAGGGTGATCAAGGAAACTAACAGCGCGACCAGTACAACGAGGCCGCGCATCGATAGATAGACGGAGGAGGATCGCCCCTCGTCTGCACTTATCAACGTTAATCTCAGA
>DATGOF010000201.1:0-3107 GCA_035306285.1 Acidobacteriota bacterium
CGTTGGCCAGGCCGAAATCGGCGTCGAATATTGCCACCCTCTTTCCCAGACGGCGGAGTGCGAGTGCCAGGTTGACAACGACGTGTGTTTTACCGACTCCACCTTTACCACTCGTTACCGCTATGAGGTGACAGGGGGAAGTTGACGTGAGGGATAGAGGCCCTCGCTGTTGCTCGACCAACTCTCTTAGAACTGCTGCTTGATCAGGCATATGAAAAGTACCTTCCGCGTGTCTCAGGATTGATAGATTGGAACGATGAGGTCAGCAACGGTCTTCGGAGTGGGAACGATCAAATCCTCCGGAACTCTCTGTCCATTCGTGAGATACGATAAAGGCTTATCGATTCTCAGTAGCTCGTTCAAAATCGATCCGTAGCCCGATGACTCGTCGATTTTCGTAAAGATCAGTTTGTCGGGGCCAAAGATCTGAAAGGCTTCAATTGCGTCTCTCAGGTCGCTTTCACGGGTCGTGGCGCTTAGAACAAGATGTTTTTCGATGCTTCCACTTTCTCGAAGGAATCCAGCCAGCTCGGAGAAGTCGCCTACTTTGCGGTGGCTCAGACCTGTCGTGTCTACAAAAGCGGGGGCTTCCTCGGGAACTTGATCCAGGGCGTCCTTCAGTTCGGAAACCGAGTTCACAATCCTGACCGGGACACCGATAATCTCGCCAAACGTCTTGAGCTGCTCAGCTGCAGCAATACGAAACGTATCCAGGGTGATAAGCTGGACTTTACGCTTCTCAAGCAGTGAAAAATGAGCGGCAAGCTTGGCGATGGTTGTGGTCTTGCCGACACCGGTCGGCCCTACAAAGATGGACCGACTTGCGGAATGTGAAGCATTGATCGGGCTGACTTCAACCATCGACTCAATGGACCTGTTCAACCGTAAACGCAACCGGTCTCGAACGTCTTCTCCGGCCGGTAATTTCTCGACGACTCTTTTCATCAATAGCAGGGCCAGACTTTCTTCCACCTCGTTGCCGATAAGACGCTGAAACTCGGTGGACACGGCATGGGCCCGGTGCCAGTCGACGGTGCCGGCCTCCTGCTGCCAGATCAGCTTCTGGAACTCTTCACTTTGCTCATTTCCCAGGTAAAGCAGGTTGCCCGCGGGAAAGACTGGTTGTCTTGAAATAAGTCTCTTGAGCTCAGCAATCTCCATCGACAGGCGGTCGAATCCTTCCATCCAGACAGGATCGAACTGCGATCCTTTGGGAGAGGATTCGGTTGCCTGCAACTTGTCGGCCGTTCTTCTCCTGGCGAACACTGGAGCGGGTCGTGGGGGAGTCTCAGCGACCTCGTAGGTTTCCAGCTGGCTGGATGGTGCACTCCCTCCATTCTCGGTTCTTGTCACCTGTTTGGCAGCTTCCGATCTTTCGCCGGCAGCCAGGTCAGCGGACGGCTCGGATGCCGCCGTGATCTCATAAGCCATAGCCGGCGCCAATCCAAAGAACCTTCTTTTTCGAGTCCGTCGCGTGTTCAAAATAACGGCCCCTTCACCCAGTTCTTTCTTGATCATGGCAAGTGCCCTGGGCACCGAGTCCGCAGTGTAAGTCTTGATTCTCATATTCGAATCTCTCCCAGACTGATGAGCTTTATCGATGGTGGAATTTCATTGTGCGAAAGAACGACCAGGCTGCTAAAGACGTTTTCCATAAAGCGTCGGACCTGGAGGCGAATGTTTGATGAAGTGAGCAGAATCGGATAGCCATCAAAGCTTTGCTCCTCAATGGTTCGTTTGATCTGCTCGAGAATTCGCCGCGCGCTCGATGGATCAAGGGCCAGATAGCTATCCTGCTCTGTTACGGTAATGGCGTCCGCAAAAGCTTTTTCGAGAGCCGATGAGAGCGTAAAGACACGGATCTCACCCTGCTCATTGATATAGGGTTGACAGATAGAACGACCGAGAGCCTGACGCACATACTCAGTCAGCAGAGAGACATTGCGGGTTCGCGGAGCAAAGTCAGCCAGGGCCTCGAGTATCGTCACCATATCGCGAATGGAGACGCGCTCGCGAAGGAGATTCTGAAGGATCTTCTGTACATCTCCAATGCCCATCACTTTTGGAACCAGCTCTTCGACCACCTTCGGATGCGTTTCGTTTGTAGAGTCGATGAGTGCCTTCACTTCCTGTCGGGTGAGTAGCTCGTGGATATGCCCCTTGATGATTTCGGTCAGGTGAGTGGCCAGAACCGTCGTGTTGTCGACGACTGTATAGCCGGCCAGTTGCGCCTGCTCTCGGTCCTCGCTTTTGATCCATACGCCCGGCAATCCAAAAGTGGGTTCGGTCGTTGGAATGCCTTCTACTTTCCGGGCTGTGTTGCCCGGATCAATCGCGAGCAAGTAGCCAGGCATGAGCTCGCCTTCCGCAATACCTACTCCTTTGAGGAGAATGCGATATTCCCTAGACTTCAACTGGAGGTTGTCAGTGATGTGTACTGGGGGGACAATGACCCCCAGTTCCAATGCCAGCTGTCTGCGAATCGATTTCACGCGAGACAAGAAATCACCACCGGGTTTGTTCTCCACCAGGTGGATGAGCTGATAGCCGAGTTCCAATCCGAGAGGATCAACCCGCATCAGCTTTTCCATGTCATCTTCCGCAGAAGTCAGCTGCTGCATTTCCTCTTCGCGCCCGTGATCAATAAGCTCCGCCGTGGCGTGTTGATCCTTGTACACAAGAAATGCGATCGCTCCTGTCACTGCCGAAAGGAGGAAAAAGGCAAAAAAGGGCAAACCGGGTATAAGAGCCATGAGAAGAAGGATTACTGATGCGATTGCCACTGGTTTCGGATTCGCCAGCAACTGATCCGAGACTTCCTCCCCAAGATTCGACTCAGAAGCCGCACGGGTAGTCATTATTCCGGCTGTCACCGAGATCAACAGGGCCGGAATGGCACTGACCAGGCCGTCCCCAATCGTCAGGATCGTGAAGGTTTGCAGAGCCTCCGCCAGCGGCATCCCATGATTCGCAACTCCGATTAGGAAGCCACCGAAGATGTTGATCAATACGATAATGATGCTGGCCACTGCGTCCCGCTGGGTGAAACGGACAGCACCGTCCATGGCCCCGTAAAATTCCGCTTCGCGCGACACTTGCTTCCGACG
>DATGOF010000202.1:0-2288 GCA_035306285.1 Acidobacteriota bacterium
CGGCGAAGGCCAGGTGGCCGAGGAGGTGAGCCCCGAGGCTGTAATAGTACCGTTCTTCTTCAGGGCAAAGTTGGAGAGCAGCATACAGGTGTTCTGCCGCCTGGCGGGGAGAACCGGACAGTTCGTAGAGGGATGCGGTCAGTTCGTGAGCTTCTGCCTTTTGACGGTCTGTCAGTTCAGGGGAAGACAGAAAAGGCGACATGAGCTCAAGGCCCTTATTGAACTCTCCACCGGCACGATACAGGAGCGTCAGATTGAAGGCCGTAACAAAAGCCTTTGGTTGTTTTTCGAGAGCGTGGACGAAGTGGGTTTTGGCTTTTTCAAAATCCTTTTCGGCCAGAGCCAGAAGGCCGTACAGGTGGTGGGCTTCATAACTGTTCCGCTTCTCGTCAGGCAGAGTCTCCAGCAATTCTCTTGCTTCATCGGTTCGCCCTTCTTCCAATAGCCTGGCGATTTCTTCCGCAACGTGGCCTTGCGGTGCCCAACGGGCAGCTTCAGCTCCGTCTGCAGCGACGGGCCACAAAAGACCCACGGCCAGGGAAAGGGCCGTGATCCGAAAGATTCTGAAACTGCCCGGCGGTAACATGCTTTTCGGAGATCTCCTCAGTGCAAAGGAACACCTTCTTTTACTGTAAGGTACCGGTTCAGAACCTGTACATCGCTAAACTCCTGGATCGTTCCGCTGAGCCACTCAATTCGTATCTCGGCGCTGGAAGCGCGGCCCAGTCCGAAATGCAGGCGTGAGTCGCTTTGAGAGCAGAAGCCGGAAGCTGCTCTGACCTCCTTGAACTGTTCGCCATTCGAGGTCTTCACAATGACACGAGATCCAACTGCGGAGCGATTGGTTTTTTCCCCTTCGAGCTGGAGGCCAATCCAGCTATGTCTGCTCTCATTGTTGATCTTCCATAGCTCCGGTGGACCGTTGATGTTGTTAATAACAATCTCGAGCCGGCCGTCATTATCAATGTCCACCGCTGCCGAGCCGCGAGAACAGTACCTACTTTCCGGGAGACCACCTTCTCCAGAAGCAGCAATCCTCTGGAAGCGCCCCCCGATATTGCGATAAATCAGGTTCGGGGTGCCTTCAGTTTTATCGAATGGGGTAATCAATCCCGGTGGATAGATGGGGCCTGTGGAATAGAAAAGATCGTCTCGTCCATCGAGGTCGTAATCAAGAAAGTTAATACCCCATTTCACGAACGAGATGGTATCACCCAGTCCGTCCGGGAAAGTGACATCAAGAAAGCTCGTGCCGCGGAAGTTTCGAAAGAGAGAAACGGGTTGGTTTGAGAAATTCGTAATAGCCAGATCCGGAAATCCGTCACTGTTATAGTCAGAAACGTCTACGCCCATACCCGCCAGGGCTCGGGCGTCTTCATTGTAGGCAACTCCACTGAGAAGGCCGACTTCTTCGAATCGGCCGTCCCCTGAGTTCAGGTACAGCCGGTTTGGTGTCGAATCGTTGGCAATAAAAAGGTCGGTCCAGCCATCCCGATTGTAGTCAAGGGAAATCGGAGTGAAGCTGAGGCCTGCTTCATTCGGGAGAATGCCGGTCTCCTTCGAGACATCCGAGAACTTTTCCCCTGCATGATTCTTGAAGAGATAATTGTGTTCGCCGCTGAAACCCGCCAGGACCGGAGAAACACCCGCTCTGAGTTCATCTCGATCAAAGATTTCCAGGCCCTCTTCGTACTTTGCGTAACAGGCAACGAAAAGATCCAGGTAGCCGTCTCTGTCATAGTCAAGCAATGTGCAACCCGAGTTCCATCGCTGGTTGGTTGCTTCGAGACCAACCGTCGAGGAGTCCAGTGCTTTCAGGCGTACACCATTTTGGTTCATCAACAGGACAACCTTTCCGTAAAAGGTGACAACCAGATCGACAAAGCCGTCGTTGTTGAGATCTCCTGCACATGCGCCTTGAGACCATCCTTCCAGGTCTGCTCCCACCTGCCGACTGATTTCTTTGAACTGCCCGTTCCGTCTGTTTTCGTAAAGACGGCTCCGTTGAAGTGCTGCGGTTTCCGGAGAGCCTGGGAACGATCCACTGCCACCGAGGAAGAGATCCATCAAACCATCGGCATTGAAATCAAATGCGGCGACAGGTCCGCCGGAGGTTGACAGTAGGAAGTCGCCCTTCGGAGTACCTCGCATGATTGTCGGTTCCAGCAGGCCGGCCTGAGGAGCAATATCCTGAAATGACAGGACCGGGTCGTTGCTGAGGGCAGGAGATAAACTGCGGGAAAGGAAGCTGACCGGGAGCAAAGCCATCAAGAGGAACAAAGAGCAGC
>DATGOF010000203.1:0-5558 GCA_035306285.1 Acidobacteriota bacterium
AGCGATGTATTCACTGGTACGCATCGCCAGTGCCAGAATCGTCCAGGTCGGGTTCTTATGAGCTTCTGAAGTAAAAGAGCCACCATCGACAACAAATAAATTCTTAGAATCATGAGCCTGGCAGAACTCATTCAGTACCGATGATCTTGGGTCATCCCCCATGCGGGTTGTGCCGACTTCATGATTGATCCGACCTCCACCGGAGATGCTCTCGCGTGGAGGCCTTGGAGTAACGGGCGTGCCACCCAGAGCCATGATTATTTCTCGAACGGTATCTTGCATGTGCTCGCCTTGCTTGTATTCATACTCGGAAAACTTAAAATGAAACCGTAGTACCGGAATGCCCCACTGATCGACCACCGATGGATCAATTTCACAGTAGCTGTCGGGATTGGGGATCATTTCGCCGCAGCAACCGAACCCTATGAAGGCACCATAGTAACGACGATAATCTTCTTTAAGCTTCGCACCATAACCACCGCCGCCGTTATATCTCTCAATACCTTCCATAAATCGAAATCCCGGCATGCGACGCCCCCCTCTAATCTGGATATGGTAGCCGCGCGGGAAGTCCAGCTTTTTGTTGTCAAGCCACCACGGGATGTAGATATGCCCAAGCTCGATGCCATCCTCATTGTGGGGGACACCATCCATCAGCTGAGGAAAGAATCCGGTTGCACCGGACGCAATCGAGTCCACCAAATTCCTTCCAATCTGGTCGCTTGAATTAGCCAAGCCCGAAGGAAATCGGGATGACTTGGAATTGAGTAGCAAACGAGCCGTTTCACAGGCGCTCGCCCCAAGAACCACTATTCGAGCCCGAATCTGGTACTCACGGCCGTCCTCGACATTGACATAGGAGACGCCTGTAGCCAAACCGTTTTCGTCCGTCAAGACTTCGCGTGCCATTGCTCCCGTAATGATCTTCAATCGACCCGTGGCGAGAGCGGGAGGCAAAAGAACCGACGGCGTAGAAAAGTTAGAGTGGGTGGAGCAACCTTTACCGCACTGCGCGCAGTAGTGGCAAGCAGGGCGACCGTTGAGTGGCCGTGTGAGTACCGAGATCCTCGAGGAGACACACGGAATCCCCATCTTTTTGCAACCTTTCATCACCATCAATTCATGGCAACGTGGCCGAGGAGGTGGCAGGAAGATTCCGTCGGGTTCGTTGTATATACCTTCGTTCGTTCCGAAGATCCCGATCAGTCGATCGATCTTGTCATAATAAGGCTTAATGTCATCATAGCTGATCGGCCAATCTTCTCCCAGACCGTCGTGGCTGCGCCCTTTGAAGTCGATCGGACCGAAGCGTAAAGACACACGTCCCCAATGGTTGGTTCGGCCACCCAGCATCCGTGCGCGATACCAGTCGAATCTCTCACCTCGCGCGACGGTGTAGGGCTCACCCGGAATTGTCCAACCGCCATAACCAGCGTCCCATTCCCCGAAAGGACGGTCAACAGTGCCTGCTCCCCTGCGAGGTGAATCATAATTCCATGCAAACATCGCCGAGTCCTTTGCAGAGTCATACATCGGCCCCGCTTCGAGCATCACTGCGTTGGCACCTGCCTCGGTCAGTACTTTGGCAGCCATCCCGCCACCAGCACCGGATCCAACAATACATACGTCGTAGAGCTTTGGATTCTTGAGGATCTGCACGATTGGGCCCAAGTCTAGAAGTGCCCTATTCCCAAGTCAAGGAACATTTATCATTTAAATTATCACTTCTCTCTACAGCGCTAGGGCGTTAGTTGAGCCACTGCTCCGCAGTTTTATTCTTTCTTTTCTGACAAAAGAAAGAGTTATTGAGTGGACGGAGGCCTGCAGAAAAGTCCTCGCTAGTTGTGATCCAGCGAACCGTTCGCTCGCCTGGCGTACTGGGCTACCTGTGTTACAGTCGATTGACGAAGAATAAGGGCATGCACTTGAGCACTCCTTATGGGCAAAGAGAATGTTAGAAGAGATATCGACGGGCATTGCCAGTCTGGAACGCGGTCGAAGTCTCGGAAGCCAGACAGGCTGGATTCGGAGTCGAACCGAACAGGATGCTGTCAGGCATCCTCAACGGGTTTGCAGCCCGCGGGAGGCACCGGCCCCCTAAACCAGCCGGGCAGAAGATAGCACACTCATCGAAAGCAGAAGCCCTCGTCCGTTAGCCGCCTCGACATGGAACCCACCCCGGCCAGCCGATCCTCGATAGTGTCCCTCTCAATCGATCTGGAGAGTTCGTTCTCGAACCGACCTGCAGTATCTCTACCACGCCGGTCTCCCAGAATACAGAATCTGAGACGCGGAGGACACCGAGGAAGTGGCCTGCCAGTCCTAGTTTCCTAACCTTCTCTGCCGAAAAGGTCCCCACCGGGCAGATGACCCGTAGGAGTAATTACTGCTATAATCCCCCCCCTCGATGACACCAGACATGCTCGTGCTTAGCTTGATCATCCTTGGTGGGATCGTACTGTTCGTAACCGAAGCGTTTCCGGTCGACAAGGTGAGCATCCTGATCCTGGCAAGTCTCGTGCTTTTTCGCCTCATTTCTCCCTCAGAGGCTCTCTCAGGATTCGGAAATCCAGCCACCATAACAGTGGCCTGCATGCTCGCTCTAAGCTTTGGCATCGAACGAACAGGAGCATTGAATTTCCTGGCCAACCGAATCATCGATTTGTCCGGAGGCAGTGAAGTCAAAGTTCTACTATCTGTCATTTTGGCCGTAGGAATACTCTCTGCCTTCATCAACAACACAGCCGCCGTCGCAATGTTTATCCCTCTTTGTGTCGCCGTGGCACGCGAACAGAATCTGGCCGCCAGTCGCCTTCTAATGCCCATGTCTTTTGCAGCGATTTTCGCCGGCACGTGCACGCTGATCGGTACGTCCACCAATCTCCTTGTTTATGGCGTCGTACAAGAAAAGTTGAACTACTCGATCGGAATGTTTGAGGTGGCGCCCCTGGGACTGATTTTCTTCGGGCTAGGATCACTATATCTGTTGTTCATTGGACGCCGGTTCCTTCCAGTGCGAGAATTACGAGACGACCTCACCGAAAGATATCGATTGAGGAGCTACGTGACGGAACTCATCTTGCTCCCCAAATCGCCGCTGATTGGTAAGACTCTCGCCGAAACCCGCCTGGGTAAAGACTTTGACATTGAGGTTTTCGAGATCTGGCGCGGGAAAGAAAAGTTTATCGCGACCGATTCCAGTCATCTGCGATTACAAGAGGGGGACATTCTGCTCGTGTCGGGTGATCCCGAGAAGCTGATCGACATACAAAGGAGAGCAGGGGTTCTCCTGGAGGCATTGCAAGTAGAGGATCGGGATCTCGAAGATGAAGATATCGTACTGGTAGAGGCCTTTATCTCGCCCAACTCTCGCCTGGCGGAAAGTACTCTGGCAGACGTTAACTTCCGCGGAACCTACAAAGCAAATGCTCTGGCCATTCGCCGCCACGGGAAAAGCATTCGGGAGAAGATAGGAAGGACGAAGCTTCAATCCGGCGACAGTCTCCTGGTGCTCACCACTCACGACCAACTAGCCACCCTCCGTGACATGTCAGACTTCTTAATCATTGAAGAAGTCAGGGTCACGCCGTTACGAAAGGAAAAGGCCTATTACGCCACGTCGATTTTTGCTGCGATTGTACTGATCGCGGCCACAGGAGTCTTAGAGGTTGTCGAAGCCGCTCTGATCGGAGTCGCTCTCATGACGCTAACGGGATGCATCCGACTCCGGGAGTTGTACTCGAAGATGTCGTGGACGACACTGGTCATGCTGGGTTGCCTCATTCCTCTGGGTGTGGCGATGGACTCAACGGGTCTGGCCTCTCTGGTCGCGACCTATGTAATTAATACCTTGCGTTCACTGGGTCCAATTGCCGTTTTATCCGGTATCTACCTGTTGACATCACTTCTCACGGAAGTGCTTTCCAACAATGCAACGGCGGTCCTCATGCTGCCTATCGCCCTTTCCGCCGCAACTCAGCTCGATGCAAACGCCACACCCTTTATCTTCGCCGTCATGTTTGCAGCATCGGCCAGTTTCATGACTCCAGTTGGATACCAAACCAACACCATGATCTTCGGACCGGGAGGATACAAGTTTTCGGATTACATCAAGGTTGGTGCTCCGTTGAGTGTCCTCTTCTGGTTGCTGGCAACGATCTTCATCCCTGTCTTTTGGCCACTGTAAGCTGAAATCTCTCATCAGAAATTGACCCTTCCAGTCTGACGACGCAGCCAGGGCCGATGGTGATACACAGTAACGAAGCCTCGAGGGATTGCGTGACATCCGGAAACCCTTGAATACTCGATCGAGCCCGTACTCTTCACAATCGAACTGGTATTCTCCCGCCCGACAAAGGCGGCAGGGATATCTCTCCCGGGTGCCGGCCTCACCGTACTCCCCTTCGGAACCAGTGGACCTGAACTCGCACGTCAGTGTCCCGGTATCCCTCAAGGGTCACACCACGTCTGCCTTGAAAGCATCTACTCCTCGATCGAGAACCGGTTCCGGAGGTAACTGTTGCGGATCAATCGTATGACCCGGTGCGCTCTCCGGTCGAAGAGGCGTCATCTCTCACCAACAAGCGCGCCCGGACGAGATCCATTAAAATTTAGAATGAATGCAGGAGTTTCTAATTTGCAGAGTGAAGAGGGTCTTCGTCTCGATTCGATCGGTCGAGAAATCTCGAACCAGCCAGTCCTGAGCGAGATTAGTCTGAAAGTTGCTCCAGGTGAGTTGATGGTTCTTCTCGGACCTTCTGGAAGCGGGAAGACCACTCTACTCCGTATCATCGCCGGTCTCGATGCCGCCGATCGCGGGAGCATTTATGTCGATGGACAGCGAGTCGACCATCTTCCCGCCTCTCAGCGGCGAATTGGTTTGGTCTTTCAGGAGCATGCCCTCTTCGACAAGATGACAGTCGAAAACAACATTGCCTTCGGATTAAAGGTCCAAAAATATCCAAGGAGTCACATTCAAGCCGCCGTGACTGAAATGCTGCGGATGTTTCAACTGGAGGACGAGAGAACGAAGTTCCCTTCCAGGTTGTCCGTCGGTCAGAAACAGCGCGTTGCTATTGCCCGAACGTTGGCTGCTGAACCGAAAGTGCTTCTTCTCGACGAACCCCTCAACTCGCTGGGAAGTGAATCGCGGTTAAGGTTGAGAAGGAAGTTGAGCCAATGGACTCGTTCGATGAACGTCCCCACTCTATTCGTCACACAGGACCCGGAAGAGGCACTTGAAATGGGCGATCAGATTGCCTTTCTCAACCGCGGCCGAATCGAGCAAATCGATACTCCCTCTGGTATCTATAACCATCCGAAGGACGAGCTTGTGGCACGATTTCTCGGTGCTGCAAACGTGTTGATCGGCAAATGGATACGAGGCAATGTCGTATGTGGTCCTCTTCGGCTGCAACCTCCGCCCGACGTTTCCCATATGGCGGAAGGTCAGCACGTTCGAGTGGTCTTTCGACCTGAAGATGTGGTTCTGAACTTTCAGCCACAGCTTCTACAAACTCCTTATTATCTGGGGAGAGGCATTGTGGAAGAGGCCCTTT
>DATGOF010000204.1:0-2190 GCA_035306285.1 Acidobacteriota bacterium
GAGATAGGGATAGACGAAAACTACGTGCCAGTAATCGAGACCGGCCACCCCTAACAATTCACCGAGGCTGACCAGGCTTTGTCGGATCTGGAGGCGGATCGTTGGAGGTTGCTCTCCAGTGTGCATATTGGCGGTTCCGAGACCGGCCATGTACAGAATGCAATTTGTCTTGATTGCTCCAGTGTACGGCCACCAAGATGTATACTGCCGCGACCGCTCAGGAGCTCGTTACTACTCACGCGGCGCTCCTTGCTGTACGGCAATGGTCTCAACCACGATTCTTGCCTTTCCCGGCAAGCGACCGATCCCCATCGTACTTCGCACCGGTGGTTTTTCGGGGAACACTTCTCTAAAGATGGTATTGAGGGTCTCATAGTGATCCATGTCCAGGAGGAAGACATAGCAGGAGATCACGTCTTGAAGACTCATACCGGCTGCTTGGAGCACCCGTTCAACATTTCGAAAAGACTGAGTAATTTCTTCGCTGATCGACGAAGGAAAGGTCCCGTCATCCAGTTCACCCGACTGACCCGATAGGTACAGCGTATTTTCCACCAGGACTCCGGCGCTGCGGTGCAGTGACAGGCTGGATTGGTGTCCCAGATCGATCACAACTTTCTCAGGAAGCTGGCCGGCGGCAGTCGATGAAAAACAGCAGAGGACGAGAAGAACCTGGATTGGGCTGAGAAAGCGCCTCATATTCATAGGAGCCTGCAAAAACTAACCGAAAAATTAGATGACTACAACCAAAACGTGAAGGTGGCAAGACACTGGTCGATGACTTCTCGTTGTTGCATACTAGCGGGTCATGAAAATGGTTGTCCATCTTCTGTCCTTGGCTATTCTCGTCTTGTTGACCTCTTGCTCAACCGATGTCCCACTTACAGAACCAGACGCCGGTTCAGCTGCCTCCCCACCACGTCTGCCTTTCAGTGCGTCAGTAGAGGCGGGAGATACTCGATATTTCTCCGGTTGGGGAAGCCGCAATCCAGAGACTGGTGAACATCCAGAAGGATTCGAGGCACAGGCTGAACAGTTAATGAAGAATCTAAAGCGGTTGCTTGAGCGCCATGGAGTAGCCTTTTCCCAGGTGGCCCATGCTAACCTTTACATTGTTGATCCTTCGAAACTATCAGCTTTCTACGAGATTTATGTCGCTTATTTTCCTGATACGCCTCCTGCATTGACGACCGTCGTCATTCCGGAATTACCCGACACTCAGGTCGAATTAACCTTTATCGCTTCTAATGGCCCTGAACTGAAGGCTATACTACCCGAGGGGGTTGGTTCGCCAGTTTCATTTGCGAGTCCGGGAGTTGCAATTGGAGAGCATCTTTATATCTCCTCTTGCGGTGGGCAGCTATATCAGCCGGATTACTCACCTGATAGTAGTTTTTCTGCCCAGGTTCGCCACTGCATGGCAGGCGTGGAAGCGGTGCTTGAGAGCGCGGATATGGAGTTCGCTGATGCCGTTAAGGCTGAAATCTTTGTGACTGATCTGGCGGGAAGCAGCGAACTAGAAGACATTTTCAGGAGCTATTTTGAGGATTCTCTACCGGCAGCAACCGTCGCTCAGGTGGAAGCACTTCCCGGAAATGCTGATGTCAGCATTTCTTTGATTGCAAGCCCAGGCAGGGAAGCTGTCGGCATTGAGCGATTCGGTTCAGGATTCAGCGGTTCTCCAGCTATTCGTGCAGGAGACCGTCTTTACCTATCCGGGCGTGTGGGAACGGCCGGCCGAACCATTGAAGACCAGGTGCTTAGTGTGATGGACGAACTCGGAGAGGTGTTGAAGGTAGGCGGCATGGACTTTTCGAATGTGGTTGATGCCAAGGTTTACCTGGCTGATATGAGGGACTATGCCGAAATGAACCGGGCCTACGGAAGCTACTTCGGTGATCGATTTCCCACCCGTTCCTGTATTGAGATGACCGCACTTCCAGGGGGCTCCCGAGTTCAGATTACCCTGGTTGCCGATTCCCGGAGCCGCTAATCCGTCGTTGCAGCTGTCGCTCGCCTCTGATAGAGGCACGAACTTATTCCGTTCTTCCTGGTCGGAATCGGACTGTTACCGTTCCCGCGGCAAACCGTCAGGCGCCACCCCAGAGTACGAGGCTTAAACCGCGGAGGCACAGAGGACACAGAAGAATTGCGCTGAAAGCGCACAAGAATCCAAGAGCCTGGGACACA
>DATGOF010000205.1:0-2032 GCA_035306285.1 Acidobacteriota bacterium
GACTTCTCGTTTGACCCTGGACTATGGCCTGCGCTGGGAATACTTCGGCTCACCAACCTTTGAAGATGGATTGCAGTTTAACTGGGATCCCGCAACCGGAAATGTGGTTGTGGCTCCGGGGACAATCCAGTCGATCAGTCCCCTGTATCCTCAGACTATTACCGTCGTCGAAGGTCAGGTAGTGCCCGATCCTGATCCAAGAAATTTCCGCCCTCGTCTTGGCCTCGCCTACCGAATGCGGGATGACCTCGTCATTCGGGGTGGCTACGGCATTTTCACCTATCGTACGGATTACTTCGATCGGTCATCGGGAGGCGGTCCTTTCGAAATCGCCGAAACCTACTTTAACGAGATCGTTGACGGGCAGCCCCTCTTCAGCTTTCCCAATCCTTTTCCAGCCGACCTTGCCACGGCAGCCATTCCTTCACAGAGTGTCCGCGGGTATCCTCTGCAAACTCGAGACGGCGATATCCATCAATTTAACCTGAGTATCGAAAAACAATACGGTGACATCGGTGTCCGAATGTCCTATGTAGGGTCACGGAGTCGGGGTCTGAACTATAACCTGAACACCAACAAGCCTCAACCCAGCCTGATTCCCTTCTCCGCTGACCGGCGACCGTATCCTCAGTTTGTCAATACGACCGAGGTGCGCGAGGATGGAAAATCCAACTACGACTCCTTGCAGCTTCAGGTGCAACGTAAAGTTGGAGCTATAACCTTTAATGCCCACTGGACATGGGCCAACAATATGCATAATTTTCTCAACACCGAGAACCCTTACGACGTCACGAGCCACTGGTCGCGTGATGGTGTGACACGACGGCATCGGGCCGTCGTCGAAACGATGATTGATCTCCCCTGGGGCCGAGGGCGGCGTTATGCTACAGACATCCATCCGGCACTGGATGCCGTCATCGGTGGCTGGAACTTGCAGACGATCAGCGTCTTCTCAACTGGGTTGTACTTTAGCCCGTCCTTCTCGGGATCCGACCCATCCAATACGAACACGGTCGGGGGCCTGCCCGATCGCATCGCCGATGGCAAACTGCCGTCCGATCAGCGATCTGTAGACGGCTGGTTCGATGCGTCCGCTTTTCGAGTTCCCGAGCCGGGACGGTTTGGAAATTCGGGAGTCAACGTAATCGAGGGCCAGGGAATCCACCTGCATCATCTCACGCTGAGCAAACGATTTCAGATCAGTGAGAGGTTTCGACTCGTGTGCACGGGAGCGATATCCAATCTCTTCAATAAACCTCATTTTCTCAGCATGCGCACCAACATATCGGCGGCAGGTCCGGGAGAGCTCACTTCCCTTCCCAATCGTCTTTTTCCAGAGCGATCCTCCCACCGACACGCCAATTTGCAGTTGAGATTGGAGTTTTAGTTCCGGAAAGCTAAAGCTGCAGCCGTTTCCCAGTCAAAGGACCGCCTTGGATGGCGCGCCGTCCGGATTACGATAAGTCCTTGCACAACAGGCACAGCGCCAGGCAAAGACGCCTTGCGTCGCCACCGGGTTTTCATGATGGCAGGTGCAAGGTCCACCTCTGTCTTTCTCCCTGCCGGTCCGAACTAAGCCTCCTGGTAGGGAAACGGAATAATTGTACCGTGAGGGTTGCGTACACCCGAGAGAGCTTCCAGCTCCTCTTCGGTTAAAAGCTCCGCCGCGCTCATATCAAGCAGGCGCGCCGCCTCGAGCAGGCAGTGGGCCCAGGTGCACTGATTCACCATCAACATCCCCGGAACATCGAGCGTCCCTCCTTCATTGCGATAACCCAGTACTCCGATCGTCCTCGTCCCCGCCAGCGGGCCCAGCAAACCCCACAACAGATGGGGCCGGATATGGGTACAAAACAGCCAAGCTTCCAGGTCCGAGGGAAAGAATGATTGAAAGGCCTCATCGGAAACGCCGTAGCCCGTACCCTGGGTATCCTGGAAAAGACGACCCGGCTCTAGCCAATAAACCACCAGATGGGGTACGTCCTGTTCCTTTAATCTTCGTGCCGCCCGAAGAACCTCACCCAGTTGGTAG
>DATGOF010000206.1:0-4367 GCA_035306285.1 Acidobacteriota bacterium
GTTTCTTCTCCGCTCTGGTCGAAGTCTTTTAGGTGGACACCGAGTACCCTCGAGCCAAGCAAACGGATCGCGTCAGGCGGCTTGACACCCGCCCGGATGTAATGCCCGGTGTCGACACAGGCTCCGATCCGCTCATCGCGACCATCGACTGCCTCGAGAATCCATTCAGGCATACGCCACCGTTCATCTTCTGGACCATGATTGTGGATGGCAATTCGAATATCATATTGCTGCACAAGCTTTTCGAGACTGTCAAAGGCGTCCTTACTGGGGTTCGCACTCAGGTTAGTCACACCAAGTGCCTGGCCAAACTGAAACAGAGCCTCGTTCTGTTCATGATTTGCTGAAAAGTTTTCGACCCCGAATGCATTGGCCTGGATTCCCACCGCTTCCAGGGCTTGTCTGGCCTTTTGCACTTGTTCGGGAGAGGAGTCAATAGCCAGGTGTCCCCGGTACAATTCGACGTAAGGTAAATTCAGACGCGATGCTTGTTCCACAAACGCATCGAATTCCTTGAAATGACGGAGCGAGTAACTCTGAAATCCGACCTTAAAGCCCCCGTACGCATCTTCAGAAGGCCGGGCAGGCGCAGGCGTTTCAGATATCGCGACATCAGAAGGCTCTTCCACCTCACCTGGCGCGCAGCCGTGTAAAAGCGCGGCTCCTCCTACTGCAACTCCGGAACGCCATAGAAATCGTCTTCTATTGAGTCCTTTTTTCTTCTCCATCTCTCCTCCTCTAGGGTTGATTCTCCAAACTCGACTCACCTGATTTTCGGAACAGAACACAGAAATTGCAACGTCAATTCTAGGTTGCTGTAACGGCCGGCCGCCCATTCGGTGGGGCCCGCGGCTGCTATGTTATCTTGGTTTGGATGACGGAACAGAACTTTCAGCGACTTGCGCTGACTTTTATGATGGCCCTTTTGGTTTCAGCATGCCAGACGACCGACTCCAAAGAGGCCTATCCGCAGCTTTTTGAAACACCGCAATTCGAACTGGTTGATTCGGATGGGGATCCCTTTTCTTCGAGTCGGCTGCAGGGCCATGCCTGGCTCGCAAATTTTATCTTCACCCGTTGTCATGGCCCCTGCCCGTTGATGTCTCAGAAGCTGAGCCAGGTTCAAGCAGAACTGCGAAAAAACGGCCTGCTCGACGAAAACTCCCGAATTCGGCTGGTGTCGATTACCGTAGATCCTGAGTATGACACACCAGAAGTGCTGGCTCAGTACTCGAAACAATGGAATGCAGACACGCGCAGATGGCACTTCCTCACTGGACCGCCCGAGGTTGTCTCTCAGCTGGTCGAAAAGGGATTCAAAACGGCACTCAACCGAGTCGAGGCAGGAGAGACACTCGATATCGTTCACGGCACGGCTTTCTTACTGGTTGGTCCCGACGGATCGGTCAGGAAGATTCTCAGGATGGATGATCCTGATTTTATTAAGGAGGCTGTAATTGGCCTGAGGGAACTCTCCCAGGCTGGCAACTAGAGTGATTACTTCGATTTCCCCTTTTTCAGAATCTTAGCGCCTTGAGCCTAGAGCGACGGCCGCGGCAGCAGCCAAGGCCGCCGCTCGTTTTGTTCAGTTTCTCAAGCAGAACGTGGAATCTGGAAGCGAACCAGTCGTCGCGCCATTTCCTTGCGCTCTGCCTGATTTGAGTTTCGATACCTCTTCAACCATTTGCGAAGCTGGAAGCGATCAATATGCAGATGATCACACACCCATCGCAGGCTGCCTGCGTGATCTGATTCTGAGTCGAACCACTCTTCAGCATCGGCCTGCCAGTCTTCACCCTTTTTCCAGGTGGAGCGGCGAGGTGACACGATGTCCCGAAAAGCCTGCAACAAGATACCCAGGGCCAACCTCCTTGCGGAGGGATCGGCCGTTCTCGCTTTTGGATAGAGAGGCTCGGCGGTAATCACTTCAAGTTGCATTCACTAACCTCCGATTTCTGCCTTATGACACTTATTTTTGACACTCAGTTCGGCGAGGTTAGATGCAATTGTCATTCCAGCAGGCTAAGCACTAAGCTACTAGGATTAAAGAAGTTTTGCGGCCGTTATCGGGTCTCTAAAAGGGGGAAATATTCCCTGTGACAGGGAAAACTTCCCTGTTTAGAAACCGCCCTTCCGACACGCCAGCCAATGATCTCTCGGGAATCAGCGGCCGGGATCAATACTTTGAGAGCAGGGGTCCGATCTCGGCCTGGAAAATGACTGGAAAATTTCCGGCTATTGTGAAATAAAAGGGTTCTCTTCAGCACAATGGTCCTAGGAGAGTGAGAAGCATTCCTGAGTGAAGAAAGAGAGTTCTGATGGAAATCATCCGTGATCGCAAGGTTTACGACGTCTGTATCGTCGGTTCTGGTGCCGGCGGTGGTATGGCGGCTAAAGTCCTTACCGAAGCGGGACTGGAGGTGGCGTTACTTGAGGCCGGTCCGAACTGGGATAACCAGACCGACGGCGCCATGTTCACATGGCCCTACGAGTCCCCCCGCCGCGGAAAGGCAATTCCCGAGCGTCATTTCGGCGAGTTTGATGCCGGTCTCGGAGGATGGACCATTGAGGGGGAACCGTACACGACGGTCGAAGGCACCCGCTTCGAATGGTATCGGGCGAGAATGTTGGGGGGCAGAACGAATCACTGGGGCAGGATTTCGCTGAGGTTCGGGCCGGACGACTTTCGGCGTAAGAGTATTGACGGTCTCGGCGATGACTGGCCGATCAGTTATGACGACGTCGCACCCTACTATGACCGGGTGGATCGCCTGGTGGGTATCTATGGAACGGTCGAAGGACTCCCCAACGAACCAGATGGAGTCTTTCTTCCTCCTCCCAAACCACGATGCTATGAGCTATTTGTCAAGAACGCGTGCGACCGTCTGGGCATCACCTGTATCCCTGCCCGCCGTTCTATCCTGACCCGCCCGCTCAACGGCCGCCCAGCCTGTCATTATTGCGGGCAGTGTGGGCGAAGCTGTGGAACTCACTCCAATTTCTCATCCACCTCGGTTTTGATTCCACCGGCCCAGTCAACAGGACGGCTGAAATTGATCCTTCACGCGATGGCCAGGGAAGTCACCTCTGACAACGAAGGACGGGCAACCGGGGTTTCATACGTCGATACTCGTGACTTACGCGAATACCACGTCCGTGCCAGAGTCGTGGTGCTGGCGGCAGGCGCCTGCGAATCTGCGCGTCTCCTCTTAAACTCCAAGTCGAGCCGATTTCCGAACGGCCTGGCCAACTCGAGCGGAGTGGTAGGGCGGTATCTAACCGATTCGACAGGGACAGATGTCGGGGCCTTTATTCCAAAGATGCTCGATATGCCCCGTCACAATGAAGATGGAACGGGGGGAATGCACCTTTATATGCCCTGGTGGCTGGACAATCGAAAGCTGGATTTTCCGCGCGGCTATCATATTGAGTTCGGCGGTGGTCAGCGAGTTCCCATGTTCGGCTTTATGTCCGGCATCCACCGCTACAACGGCTATCAACGGGAAGGGGGCGGAGGTGGATACGGCCGGCAACTCAAAGAAGACTACCGTCGCTTCTATGGTGCTTTCATTGGTTTTGCCGGGCGAGGCGAGATGGTCGCCCAAAAGTCCAATTACTGTGAGATTGATCCGAATGTCGTGGATCGGTATGGAATTCCAGTGCTCCGCTTCCATGTCAAATGGAGCGACTACGAATACCAGCAGGTCAAACACATGCAAGAGACCTTTCGCATCATCATCGATGAACTCGGAGGAATACCCACTACGCCGATGCCCGGGAAGGAGGAAGGCTACGGCATCGACCCCCCGGGATTTATTATCCATGAGCTGGGCGTTACCCGCATGGGAGATGATCCGAGGGAATCAGTCGTGAATGGTTTCTGCCAGGCTCATGATGTAAAGAATCTTTTTGTCGCCGATGGTGGGCCCTTTGTTTCGCAGGCCGACAAGAATCCAACCTGGACCATCCTGGCACTGTCCTGGAGGGCCAGCGATTACATCGCCGATCAGATGAAGCAACGTAACCTCTAGGAGCACCCTATGGCCAAGATCACCAGAAGAGACAGTTTAAAACTGCTTGCGGCTGCTCCCGTGACCGCGGGCTTTTCCTGGACCAACGGAGAGGTCCAGAAGGCTCACGAGCAGGCCAGTAGGGCTGTTAAGCAGTTGCCTTCGCTGGAAGATTACACACCCCAGTTTTTTACCGACCACGAGTACCGGACGGTGGAGGTGCTGGTCGATCTGATTATTCCGGCAGATGACCGCTCCGGTAGTGCTACCGAAGCCGGTGTTCCCCAGTTCATAGATTTCATTGTGATGGATGAACCGGGCAGACAAACCGCCATGCGGGGAGGGCTGGCCTGGATC
>DATGOF010000207.1:0-2316 GCA_035306285.1 Acidobacteriota bacterium
GTGGTGCCACACAAAATCCCGGCCCGAGTACATCAACCGCACGACAAACTTCCAGACCTTCGTCAGCACCCCACCTCGATCCACTGTTCCCTCGAAAAAGTCCGTCTGGGCCGCATCTCCCGGCCTCCACACCAGTGGAATAAAGACTTCCGTAGCTCTCTCCGTCTCTCCCACAGATAGCTACGCACCGTCGTAATGCCTACCTGATCGCCTTCTTCCACCAGTTGCCAATGAACCCGGGTGCCGGTAATCCTCTGCTTGGCACTGGTGCGAACCTTCCACTCTTGCAGCAACTCCTCAATCCGAGGCGCTACCTTCTCCACCACCGGTCGCACTCGAGGGTCGCTTTCTTCGCGTATCGGTTCGGAAACCCGCAGATATTTGCGGATCGTGTTCCGCGAAAAACCCATTTCCCGGGCTACGCTTCGAATACTTTTCCCTTCCTGCAAAACCTTGTAGCGGATAACATGAACTTGATCCATCCCGAGCATTCCTTTCCTCCGGTTGCTTGTTCTCTTCAAGGAACAACCGGATTTTAGGGGCCGAGGGTGGGACATTTTTTAACCGTTGGGTAGGTCAATTTCCGAGCGGTGCGTCCAGTTTCAGGTGCGGAAAACGGTTTCGAGATTCCGTCCCATCCATCCTTTACCGCGCGGATTTTGAAATACAAGGTATTGGGTATAAGCCCAACAATCCGGAACAAGCACCAGAAATTTTCTGCATTGTGTCGATCGTAGACTTGGCCAATCGACAAATAGTTAGCAACCCAATAACAAAACTTCGCCAAGAAAGGAATCATCGTGGCAAACGTTCAGAAGATCACTCCCTGTCTCTGGTTTGATGGGCAGGCCGAAGAAGCAGCTAACTATTACACTCGCATCTTCGACAATTCAGAGATCGTTCATATTGACCGCTTTCTGGAAGCTGGCCAGGATATCCACGGGCAGGAACCAGGAAGAGTGATGGTTGTTGTTTTCAAGCTCGAAGGCCAACAATTCATCGCTTTGAATGGCGGGCCCCAGTTCAAATTCAACGAGGCAATTTCTTTTCAAGTGTTGTGCTCCGATCAAGAGGAGATTGACTATTTCTGGGGCGAGCTCTCCCGTGGTGGAGACAAAGAGGCACAACAGTGTGGGTGGCTCAAGGATCGCTTCGGTGTTTCGTGGCAGGTGGTCCCGAGTATCCTCCCGGAACTCTTGAGCGATCCTGACAAGCGGCGGGCTAACCATGTGATGTCGACTTTGCTGCAGATGAAGAAGATCGAGATCGATAAACTCCTGGCTGCCTCCGCCGAGTAAGGGCCCCAGGTCGGGCCTGAGAACGACGGTAGCACAGTCGGATCACGTCAATAAAGTTAGACACGTAACCTTGACCGAGTGAGTCGAAAAGAGCTCGCTGTGAACAGGTCGAGAGAATGCTTCTGCCGCTCGTCGCTTCTTTCTATTGAGCCGGCCGTGGGAAAGAGTTCCGCCGTAGCTTTCAGCAGGACACAGTGTGACTGCTCAAGGGCCGGTTCAGTTTCGAAAGTCTGGAGGCAGGGGCCGGATTCTTTCCGGTGGACTTCTCATGTAACTTTCGGGCGGATCCACTTCAGGTACCTGTAATTCCACACGCAATCTGAGCAGTTCCTGCTCAAGCCGTTCCTGGATTTCAGCATACTCGGGTTGTCCGTAGACGCTTTTCAGTTCATGGGGATCAACCTGCACATCAAAGAGTTCCCATTCATCAACATCAGGCTCATAGTAGTGGATCAGCTTGTAACGTCCGTCGGTGACGCCATAATGGCGGCGCACGAAGTGCCAACCGGGATATTCGTAATAATGATAGTAGAGGTAATCTCTCCAGTCCGCCGGAACCTCTCCACGAAACAGTGGCAGTAAAGACTCACCTTGCATCTGCTCGGGAATATCAGCTCCGGCGAGCTCCAAGAAAGTCGGGGCAAAATCCAGCGGAGAGACGATATCTGCATTTCGTGATCCCTCTTTAATGACGCCTGGCCAACGAACAATCAAAGGTGTGCGGAGCGATTCTTGATACATCCAACGCTTGTCAAACCACCCGTGCTCACCTAGATAGAACCCCTGGTCAGACGTATAGACGACAATTGTGTTGTCCGCCAGATCAGATTCATCCAAATAATCAAGCACCCGCCCCAGGTTTTCATCGATTGAGGCAACTGTCCGGAGGTAGTCCTTCACATACCGCTGATATTTCCATCGAACGAGCTCCTCTCCGCTCAGTTTCGCTTCTTCGAAAGCCTGATTCTTCGGACCATAAGCAGCAGTCCACATTTCGAGCTGTTCCTCGTTCAAGTAT
>DATGOF010000208.1:0-6773 GCA_035306285.1 Acidobacteriota bacterium
GGCCCCACAGGTGTCGGGAAAACCTACCTGATTCAGAATATTGCTCGTTTAATCGGAGTTCCTTTCGTCAAAGCTGACGCCACAAAATTCAGCGAGACCGGCTATGTCGGTGGTGACGTCGAAGACCTGGTTCGGGAGCTCGTAGCTCAGGCGAATGGCGACGTGTCTCTGGCCGAGTCCGGGATCATTTACATTGACGAGATAGATAAGATTGCCGGTGTCACAAACATGTCCGGGCGCGATGTGAGTGGCCACGGCGTTCAAAGAAATCTTCTCAAATTGATGGAAGAGACTGAAGTTCCGCTTCGCTCGCCCACCGATATCGCCAGCCAGATGCAGGCGTTCATGGAGTTTCAAACGAAGGGAAAGATCGAGAAGAAAACGATCAACACTCGTCACATCCTTTTCATCGTCAGTGGCGCCTTCAACGGCCTGACGGAAATTATCAAAAGAAGGATCGGCTCGAAGCAGATCGGCTTTACCGAAGGGAAGACCTCGGCACGAGAGGAAGAGTATCTGCTGGATCGTGTGAAGTCGGTCGATTTGATCGAGTACGGGTTCGAAGCAGAGTTTGTGGGTCGGCTTCCTGTATTTGTCTACTGCCAGCCCCTATCTACAGAAGATTTGTTCAACATCCTCAAGTTCTCCGAAGGCTCGTTGCTTCGGCAGTATAAGCGGGATTTTCGTGCCTACGGTATTGATGTCTACTTCACGGATGACGGAATGTGGGCGATTTCTGAAAAGGCGAGCCAGGAGCAGACCGGAGCGCGGGGTCTGATGTCGGTATGTGAGAAGCTTTTTCGTGAGTACAAGTACCGGCTCCCCGATAGTGAAGTGAAAGAGTTTATCGTCGATGCTGAGACGGTGGAAAATCCATTAGGAAGGCTCGAAGAGTTGCTGGCCAAGCCAGACCTTTATTCCGGACAGGTCAGTGGTTGGCGCCTCAAGCGGTTTGAGGAAGAGATGATGAATCGCTACGGTCTAAGAGTCGAGTTCTTGCCCGAAGCAGTCGAGGAGATCACCCGTCGCGCTCAGGAAGCCGGAACGGACACAGTGACCTATTGTCACCAGTTATTTAGTGAGTACGAACATGCCCTCAACCTCCTGAGTAGCCATGGCACTGACGGTCACGTGTTCTCGATCGACAGGTCAGTGATTGAGGATCCCGGTAAAGCGCTGGAGGAATGGATTCGTCGAAGCTATCACCAGTAAGCCGATTGTCCATTACCCACTGTTCGAAGTGACAACTTTGCAGCTAAAGTAGAGCTGGCCCCTGGAACAGTTGGTTCTTGAAGACAATTCGTGGGTGGATTTGGTCGCTTTGGATCTCCCCGATTGCCAGGAGCCAGCCTTGCGCGAAAAGCCGGCAATAGTCAGCCCGAGCCTGATCACGACTTATTCGTATGGCTTGGCCGTTAGCCAATCTCGCCGCCTCCTGGCCATCAACATCAAGGCGAGGAAAATCGGGCAGCAAGTTCTCCATGGGAATGACTCGACGCTGGATTTCAGCTGCAGGCAACCGTAACTCAACACAACCCTCTAGCGTGAAATCCCCCGATTGGAGCCTGCGAAGCCGACTCAGTGATGCACCGCAGCCGAGCTGAACTCCCAGGTCATGGGCAAGGGTTCGAATATAGGTTCCTGCCGAGCAGTGGATCCGAAGGGTCCAGTTCTGTTCTTCCTGTTTCAGTAGCTCGATCGAGTGAATTGTAATGGTGCGGAGGGGGCGCTCGCGTCTTTCCTTCCTCCTGGCAGCCTTATAGAGCCGCTCGCCCTCCACTTTGACAGCAGAAAACATTGGGGGGAGCTGGGTTATCGTGCCCTGGAAGCGACTGATCAGGCGTTGAGCTTTTGAAGGGCTTATAGGAGGTACAGGAAATCGCCCAACGATCTCTCCCTCCAGATCGTGCGAATCAGTTACGATGCCCAGCTGTAGCTCTGCCTCATAGACCTTGTCCGAACTCTGGAAGAAACGAGTGAGGCGGGTTGCTTGCCCGAGGGTGAGGACAAGCACGCCAGAGGCCATCGGGTCGAGTGTTCCGGTGTGGCCGACGCGGGTTCCAAGAATGCGCCGCACCTGCAAAACGATGTCATGAGATGTCGGGCCCACCGGCTTATCAACGACAAGGACTCCTGAGATTTGACGTTGCTCCGTCATTAACTTCCTGGATCGATGTTCCGAGGCTGTTTATTCTGCAGGGCCTGCTTACTGGAGTTTCTTCTCGAGCTCTTGAACCACCCGGTCTCTGACTTCTGAGTAACTGCCCGTCAGAGTCACCCCGGCGGCATTCCGATGGCCTCCACCGCCCAGCGATTCTGCAACGCTGCCGATGTCGAACTCTCCTTTGGATCGCAGACTCGCTCTGATGTAGTCCTTCTCTTCGCGAAAGAGAACGCACATCAACACCCCATCGATTCCCAGGGCGTAGTTGACGAGACCCTCTGTGTCGCGTGACGATGTCCCTGTCTGTTCAAGCATCTGCTGGTCCAGTTTCATCCAGGAGATTTTTCCAGAAGGGTGAAATTCCAGGGTGTCCAGAAGCAGGGAGAGAAGACGCACTCTCGACACGGGCTGGTTCATGTATACGAGCTCGGCAATTTGCCCGGGATTGGCGCCAGCCTCAACCAGCTTAGCGGCGATCTCAAACGTCCGGACCGTGGTATTGGAGAACTTAAAGGATCCGGTATCGGAGATTAGAGAGACGTAGAGGTTTGTTGCAACGTCAGGTGAGATCGCAATCTGCGCCTCTTCCAGAAGACGATAAATCATCTCTCCGACTGCTGCTGCCCCAGCGTCAAACCACCGCAGGTTTCCGTAGTTTTCGTTCTTTGGATGATGATCGATGTTGATAATAAAGTGCTGATCCAAACCATGAAGGCCGGTGCGAGCGAGGCTGCTACATTCCAGAACAAACACTGCGTCGAATGAACCTTCTAGTCGATTTCCGATCTGAATCGTATCAATCCCGGGTAATTGCGCATAGCTGGAGGGATGAGGATCAGCGTTGATGATTGTGACCTCTTTCCCAGTTTCACGAAGAGCCAGGGCCAATCCGAGCTCTGATCCTATTGCATCGCCGTCGGGACGAGCATGGGAGGTGATAGCAAAGCTGGTTTTCTGCTGAATGCACTCAACTATTTCGGAGATCATAGGCTCTCAATCGTGTTCGAAGAATTCGATGTAATAATCAACGAGATCGCCACCTAGTATGCGTTCACTCTCTCGAATGAATTTTTCGGATAGCCGTTCCAGAACGATGCGATTGGGTCCCACAGCGACGGCAGCCATTCGGGACCTCTGCCACGTGTCCTGATGGTCAATCTCCGAAATCGAAAAATTGAAGCGCGATCGCAGCCGATCAGCGGCTTTTCGTACAATTCGACGCTTTTCCTTCAGCGAATGACAATAAGGCAGGTAAAGCTCTAAAGAACAGAATAGAATTGGCACGGCTCGAGAACTGCGGACTAGGTCAACTGTGGAGCAACTTCCTCCTTGACGTAGGCCTCAATCACATCTCCGATCTTGATGTCGTTGTAATTGGCGATAGACATCCCACACTCGTAACCGGCTCGAACTTCGTTGACGTCATCTTTGAAGCGCCTCAAGGAATCGAGGCGTCCTTCATAGACCACGACGTTATCTCGAATGAGACGAACCTGAGCATTTCGGGAGATGACTCCGTCCTGGACGTAGCAGCCTGCAATGGTCCCGTAACGGGGGACTTTAAAAGTCTCGCGCACTTCTGCCCGTCCAAGGTATTTTTCTTCATAGGTGGGCTCGAGAAGCCCGACCATGGCTTGCTGGACATCTTTGGCCACATCGTAGATCACCGAATACAGTCGGATCTCCACATTCTCGTGGTCAGCAGCTGCCTTAGCGGTCTGCTCCGGACGCACATTGAATCCGATCACAATGGCGTTGGAAGCAGAGGCCAAGAGGACATCCGATTCCGAAATCGCTCCCACTCCGCGATGTATGACGTTGATCTTTACCTGTTCAGCGCTCAGCTTCTGAAGCGTATCTTCTAAAACTTCCACCGAACCGAGAGTGTCGGCTTTAAGGACGACCGGAAGTTCTTTGACCTCACCGGCTCTCATCTGTGCGAAGAGATCATCGAGACTGACTTTGGAAGTCCGGGCCAATTCAGTTTCACGCTGCTTTTCAAGGCGGAACTCGACCATTTCGCGGGCGCGTGCCTGGTCCTCTACGACCTGGAAGACGTCTCCCGCCTGGGGGAGTCCCTGCAAGCCGAGCACCTCAACCGCGCTACTGGGCCCGGCTTTGGTGAGCGAATTGCCGCGATCGTCAAACATTGCCCGTACTCGTCCGTACGCTGCTCCGGCGATAAAGGTGTCTCCCACGGCAATCGAACCATTTTGAACTAAAAGGGTTGCCACTGTGCCTCGGCCTTTTTCCATTTTGGCTTCGAGGATGACGCCGGATCCCGGTCTCTTCGGATTTGCTTTGAGTTCCAGCAAATCGGCAACCAGAAGAATCATCTCCAGAAGCAAATCGACGTTCGTGCCTTCGACCGCGGACACCTCAACGACGACCGTGTCACCGCCCCAGTCTTCAGGGATTAAGCCCTTCTCACTGAGTTCCTGCTTGACACGCTGAGGTTGGGCATCCGGCCTGTCGATTTTGTTAATGGCAACGATAATCGGGACACCGGCGGCGCGTGCGTGGTCGATTGCTTCCTCGGTTTGGGGCATGACTCCGTCATCCGCTGCTACCACCAACACCACGATATCGGTTGCCTGAGCACCACGAGCACGCATACGAGTAAATGCTTCGTGGCCGGGGGTGTCGATAAAGACAATGTTTCGGCCATTTTTCTCGACCTGGTAAGCACCGATGTGCTGCGTGATCCCTCCAGCTTCTCCCTCAGCAACACGGGTCTTACGTATGTGATCGAGGAGGGTCGTTTTACCATGGTCGACGTGGCCCATGATCGTCACAACCGGTGCTCGTGCGACCAAGTCTTCAGCGCGATCCTGCGGTTGTTGCTCCTGAGCTTCGGCTTCTTCGAAGGTAACAAAATTTGGAATCACGTCGAAGTTTTCGCAAACTTTCTCAACGACCGACTGCTCGAGCACCTGGTTCATGCTAGCCATGATTCCCAGCGACATGAGCTGCTTGATCACTTCTGCGCTTTTCACATTGAGCTTTTCAGAAAGTGACTTGACGGTGACTTTCTCCGGAAAAAAGATCTCGCGAGGACCTGTAACCTCGGGTTCTTCGCGAACCGCTTTTTTAGTCGGTTTTGCTTTCTCTTTTCTCCGCTTCTTTCTGCGGGGCTCAGCCTTTTCGGTGACTTCGGCAGGACTAGCCTCTACGGATTTTTCGGTTGTCGCTTCAGACACTTCCGTGGCGGAGGCTACTTCCGCGGCAGGGACCTCCTCTTCCTTCTTTACTTCAGCAGGAGCGGCTTCCGCCGGTGCGGCCATAGTGGCTGTCGGTTCCTTCTCAGGTTCGACAGCAGCTGCCTCAGCTTTTCGAGCTGGAGGTGGTGCTTCTGTTTCTTCTTTTACCGCTGTCTCTGCTGTCGCTGCCTCTTCGGGGATCTCTTGCTCGAGCTCCTCGGCAAAGATTTCTTGCGGTTTTAATTCTGCGGGCGCTTTTGCCTCGACTCTTTCGATAAGAGGCTCGTCTTCTATCGTTACTTCTACCCGCCGCGGGGTTTCTTCCGCTACCGGCTCTGGCTCCTTGCGATAGGCTGCTTTGCGACCTTTTCGAGGTTTCAGAGAACCCATTGCCAGGGGACTCTGGGGGGCTTCTTCCTCTTCCGGTTTCTCTTTCGCGCTGGATGCAGCTCGCCGGCGCGGTTTACCAAGTTCCTTAATGGACCTCCGGACACGGGAACCTGAGCCTCGCTTTGCCTTCTCAGCTTTCTTTTCCTTCTCTTCCTGCTCAGTTTCTACCATCATCTGAAGACGCTTGCGGATCCGCTCGGCGATGTCGGTATCGACAGGCGTTTCCGCTGAAGGGACCCATACCCCTATCTTCTTCAATTCCGAGATGACGACGGTATTCTTCAGTTCGAATTCCGAGGCCAGTTCTTTGACGGTAACTTGTTCCATAAAACGTCTCTTGTTATTGAGAAGGGAAAAGAGACTTTAAGATTCTTTCTCTTCTTTGTCTTCCTCTTCTTTTTCTTCCTCGATAATTTCAGTTTTTTCTTTTGGTTCCTCGTCCTCAGCAGCGCTCAAGGCCGTTGAGTCGGTCGATTCCGATTCCTTCTCTTCCTGCTGCTCCTCTTCTGCTTCGTCCAGTCCTGTTCGTTCCGCCTCAACCGAACCTTCCGATCCTGACTCACCGGCGAGGCTCACTTGCTCGCTGCCAGCAGGCCGCTCTGTATCCTCCTCGGCCTTTAATTCAGATGACTGAGCGGGCACCTCTTCTGGAGCTTCCTGAGCTTGCTCGCTTTCAGCCTGTGCCTTCTGCCGATTGATAAACGCGACCGCCGAAGCCACGATCTGACTTGCGGTCTCCTGATCAATCTCTGCAATATTCGCGATGTTCGTAGCAGTTCGAGAGGCCAGTTTCTGAACCGAGTCAATTTGTGCGTCGATCAAAATCTCTTCAATGTCTTCGTCGAGATCTTCCAGAACCGCCAGCGGATCTTCTTCAGCAACCTGCGAGATTTGATCCATCTGGGTTAAGATCTCTTGTTTCTTCTCAGTATCGCTCTTTATGTCGATCTCCCACCCGAGTAGCTTCGATGCCAGCCGGACATTCTGGCCCTTGCGCCCAATCGCGAGTGACAGCTGGT
>DATGOF010000209.1:0-3456 GCA_035306285.1 Acidobacteriota bacterium
ACGGACCCCTACATGGCACCCGTCGATGACAGTTCGACGAAACAGAGTGCGAATGGAAGCCTGGCGATAACCTTCTTGCTTAGCTGTTTACGGCTACAATCCGAAGATTCGACGGTGAAGCAGAGTCAACACTCAACGGTATATGCCCGCCCTGGCGGGCCCATCGGGCACCACGTTGCCCTTGACAATTTATGGCCTTCTCATGGAAGGCACGGAGAACACAGAGTCCTAGAAAATCTTAACCACCGAGATTCTGGGCTTCAACACGAATCCCCGTGGTCTGGTAGCATAGGACCAGTTCACCAATTGCATCCTTGTATAACATCGTGAGGGGTAACCATGTACTTCCTTCTCTTGGCCGCGCTAGTGGTTCCGGCAAATGACGTGGAAATCGTTCCAATCACTCACGGCTCTCTGATCTTGAAGTGGGAGGGGAAGGCAATCTATATCGATCCCTGGAGCCAGGGAGATTATCAAGGCCAGCCGCCGGCTGACCTGGTTCTCATTACCGATATCCATGGAGATCACATGGACCCGGTACAGATCGAGAAGGTCAAAAAAGGCGACACGACGATTGTCGCCCCCAAAGCAGTCCAGGAAACCATTGCGGAAGCCAGGGTTCTGAACAATGGAGAAAGCTTCTCCTGGGAGGGGGCAACCATAGAAGCGGTTCCGATGTATAACTTGCAGCGTGGACCCGAACCAGGTCGCCTCTACCACACCAAAGGGAGGGGAAATGGCTACGTCCTTACGCTTGGCGACACGCGGGTTTATATTTCGGGCGATACAGAATGCATTCCTGAAATGAAAGCATTGACCGACATTGATATCGCCTTCGTGTCGATGAACCTTCCCTATACGATGACTCCCGAAGAAGCCGCAGAGTGCGTCAATGGCTTTCGACCAAAAGTCGTCTATCCCTATCACTATCGAGGATCGGATTTGAGCCTGTTTGAGAAGGCGGTCACGGCATCTGGCGTCGAAGTCAGAATCCTCGACTGGTATCGCTGACGGGTATTCGACACATCCAACCGACATCGACTTTCCTCGTGTCGGTCAGTGCGAATCCTCCTCAGTGTCCTCTGGACCCTCCGCGTCCCTATGGTCAACGTCCCGGGACTGATCGGCTCGATCTAGAAGAATCTCTGCCAACCGTTCATCAAGTCCTATCGGATCGCTGATTGAATATTTCAACCCAGGATAGGCCGATGCGGCTTCCTCGACCATTCTTGGAATATCCTGCCGTGAGTGGCGACCCGGTGAAAGAAAAAACAGACTGACGACTATTTCTTCAGCCCCCTGGTCGATGCAGCGTCGAAAAGCTGTCTCAAGGGATGGTTCTGCCAATTCCATGTGGGCGGGCTCAATAATCGAGTAGGCCTGATCGGATTTAGAGCGGACCAACTCAACGACGTCTTCGAGCATAAGGTTGGCCTCGGCTCGCTTACTTCCGTGATCGATAATGATCATTGCCCTCTTACGAGAACCGATGTTACTCGATGTCTCCACAATCAACGCCTCCCTCAATGAAAAGGCCCTCAAGAGTTGTCTATTACTTTCGCTAGCAAAGCAACCCTTGTATCGAAACGCTAAGCTAGATCATTTTACCTTTATCCAGTTTTTCCTTGACCTGTCGATGGCAAAATTGGAAGCTGGTCTGTCACCGGAAGGAGTTGATGATGAAGGAGTATGACCATCGGCGCGGCTTTCGAAAGAGTTGGATTTGTCTGGTTACGAGTCTGACCTTTTCTCTACTGCTAGTGACCTGGGCTGTGGCGGAAGATCCTAATCAAGAAGTGGATGCCACCTTCGAAAGTATTTTAATTACAATGGGAGACAGCCTGACCCACGGTACCCTGGATGGGGCGAACAATTGGATTAATTCTCTCAGTGGGTACGCTCAACGCGTGGCAGACTCTCTCAATCAGGTCTCGAACGGCAAGTTCGTTCAGCCTCTCTTCAGTGAGCAGGAAGAAAGGCTTTTCCCCTTCACCATTCCCACCAACCTCGCCGTCGATGGTGCCGATGCTTTTAGTTTGGAAGGCATCCAGTACTATAAGAGAGCGGGCACAACTCAGTCATTCATCAATCCCGGTTATTTAGCGGATAAGCTCTTACCCGGTCAACTCCAGGACAAGTATGAGAAGGTTTTGTATCCGATCAATGTTCTGGCGGGCAGGCCTCTGTCCCAGGTAGGCGCTGCCAACTGGCTACTCGATCAGGTAGGACAGAAGAATGGCCGGGCGTTGGTTATCTTCTGGGTAGGAAGCAACGAGTCCAGCACCGCCTCACTCGGTGTTGGTGCGTCTAATCCCACTTTTGTTCCGGTCCCTCTTGAGCAGGTGTGGCCTGTCTTTTCTCCGGCTCTGCGATTGCTAATGGGGATCGGAGAAGCAGCAGGAGTTCTGTCCTTCGACGTTTATACTCTGGCATCCATTGAACGAAATCTCACCGAGTTGCCCGATTTCGCGATTCAATATAATCGTCTTCTGAACAGGCTGAAAACGGAGAACAGTGCCCGACCGGACCAGGTCGACTTTCTCCTTTTGACACTACCCTATTACAGTTCCGTGGGTTACCTGATCGACTCTGAGGATCTTGAGTTCTATCTGCAAAAGGTTGATCCGACCTATACGGTACCACCAACCTTTAAGAGGGTTTCTCCTGACGATCCTACGACGGGAGATCGAATCTCTCTTCTGACTTTTGGTTTGATGTACGGCCTTCTCGACAGCGGTTTTTCTGTTTCGTACGTCAACCAGGTCCTCGAAGAAGACGGGATCCAGAGAGACGGCCTCGTTCTATCCGAGGCGGAGCAGCAGTTCATTGCCTCTAGAATTGATGGCTACAATCAGGTCATCAAGAATGCGGCGGAGGCCCACGGACCGAATTTTCACCTGGTTGATATCGGGGCTTTCATGAACGACGGCCTCAATGGCGAGATAGAGATTAAGGTGGGCGATCGGGTGTTGAGCCGTAAATGGATCCGCGGCAGTTCCTTTTCTCTGGATGGTGTCCATCCAGGGCGAACGGGCCACGCTCTGTTGGCAAATTTCATCCTGGAAGAGATTAACGATATCTTCGGGCTGAACGCTCCGTTGCATGACCTTGAAGTCTTTTTGCAACAGGATCCCTACGTTGATCAGGATCTGGACGGATGGGCGCCGGGTCCGAATTATCAACCGACCGGTTTTGGACAGGTGCTGTTCTTCTTTAACGATCCAAATGATCAGGATCCGGCAATCCAGCCGGATTTACCTGAAGATTTCTGGGAGCAGGTCTCGAACATTCTCCTTTCTGAGATTCTCGACATTCCGCCACTTCAGGCAGAAGCCCGTCGCCGGGGTATCCGGCCTTGATCTGTCAGGATCCACCTCTGTGGCTCATTCCATTTAGCCTTCTGTGTCTTCCATGAGAAGGCCATAAATTGTCAAGGGCAACGTGGTGCCCGTTGTG
>DATGOF010000210.1:0-2432 GCA_035306285.1 Acidobacteriota bacterium
GGAAAAGAAGGGGGAAGCGGCGGTTGGTCTCACTTGCATTTCGAAATTAAGAGCCGACAGCCCTCAGGACTCTGGGGAACGCAAGAGGCTTACGCCTTCCTCTGGCAGTCCTACCATGATCAATATAAGCCGGCCGTAACCGCTGTAGCCCGCCCGCACGTATTGGCCGCGCCCGGCGAGCAGGTAGTCCTGGACGGCACGCGTTCGAGAGACCTCCAGAACAGAGACCTGAAGCTCGAATGGCAGTTAAGCAACGGCGAACGGAAAGAAGGTACGACTGTGATCCGTACCTATTCAGAACCGGGAATGTACAGCGAGATTCTCAAAGCCACTAATCCGGACGGAGAGTTTGATTATGACTTTGCGGTGGTCCAGATCGTAGACCCCAAAACTCCCGAAGACCTGCCACCTTCAATTCATGCCGCTTTCGCCCCAACCTGGAACCTGCGACCGGGCATGCCCATCACTTTTAAAGTCCGCTCATTCCGGGCTGGACCAGGAGCGGAAGTCTGGGACTTTGGCGACGGCTCTCATCCCGTAACCGTTCACTCCGACGGCAATAAGGAGCAACTCAATCCAGACGGCTACGCTGTGATTGAACACAGCTTCGACAAACCAGGGGACTATCTCGTAAGGGTGGAACGCAAAGATCCAAAGGGACGAACCGCCACTGCCCATCTTCATGTGCGGATAACAGAGTAGAGAGCGATCTTCAAGAGTGAGCTTACGTCACTCCGAATGAGCGTCCCGTGTCAGCGACTCATCGAAAGTTCAGCAACACCTGTCAAGCCGCGCCACCACATCAACAGCATCGTGACCCAGACCGCACCATGCTCAACAAAACGAATGACGGTCTCCCAGGACGAAGGCAAGTTTCGATACTCGATCCAAAAGCCGGCATAGTAGAGTCCAAAACTTCCACTTAACACAAGTGTCGTGACCAGAACGTTCTGGCTCGTTCCGAGAATTGCAAGCCCACAGAGCGGGACAGCATACCATGGATAAGGCATGGGAATGATGAGAAACCAGATAAGGAGTATCCAGAGCAAACTTGTTATGAATCGTTCAAGGTTCTGGACGCGGTTGACAAATGGTACTCCTGTGGCAAGGATCAAGAGGAGTAAAGTGAGCACCGCTCTCGGATAGGGTAGAACAAACTCAAGAAGCCCGAAAAATCCAGCGTTTCTGAGCCAATTCCCAGAGAATTCTCTAAGCCCTTTCGTCAGCGCCTCCCAGCCGACTGAATAGAACGGTAAGAACCCTACGATGCACGTCGCAAGAACCAGAATCACAAACAGAAATGCTTTCCGTTCACCGGCTTTCCTTTTGAGATAAGTCGTGCACGCCGGCAGGAGAAGAATCGGATAGAGCTTTGACAAAATCGATCCAGACAACGATAGGGCCGCGGGAACGATCCACCAGGATCCGGGGCGTTCCTGGTCCCTGTGGAAAGAGATCAGCAACAGCGCCAGGAAAACGAGTATCAAAACATCATAATGCGATGAGTTGATAATCTCCTTGAGGACCAGTGGATTCCATGCGTAGAGCAGGATCAAGACCGGTGGCTTGTTGAAAAGAGAAAGGAGCTTGAGCAATAAGAAGATCGCCAGCAGGTCTAGCAAAAGGAAGATCAGGCGTTGTCCCATCCAGTTCCAGCCGCCCAACATGGCGCCTGCGGCAAACGCAAATTGGGCAACTGGCGGATACACAGTAGGAATGTCAGGATAGCTGACTCGGGCAAGCACAATTTGCGCTTCGGGCTCTAGAAGAGCCTGACCAAAGCTACCCTCCGCAAGCTCTTCGACAGTCCGGGCAGGATACTGATAAGGATTCTGACGGTGAAGAAGTGCCTGTCCGTCGAGGACATAGCGATAGACATCGCTCTCTTGAATCAGGTTTGATGGAAGCAAGAGCAGACGGAGGAGAAATGCCACAGTCAGTACCAACCGCACCGAGTAAATCTCGGGCGTTCGAAGGACTGCAATGGATGCCGGCAGAAACGATGCCCATGCTGCAAAGTAAAGCAGGAGAAATAAGGCAATCGGCCTCTGCAGGTGGTCTTGGCCGAAGACGAACTGACGGCTCAGCAGAGTCAGCGCCACGTACACCGCTATCTGTACAATGATCAGGCCGACTTTGAAGGACCGGGATCCTGAGCGCATGGCCCTATTCTGCTCCTTTTCGAAGCGCTGGTCAGCGTCTGTTATAAGGCAGAGGGTAGTAGTCCAATGATTTCCGTCATCATTCCGACACTCAACGAGGGTAGAACCATAGAGTCCGTTCTGGCCCGGACACAATCACAGTGGGTTAAAGAAGTCATTGTCGTCGACGGTGGCAGTACAGACGACACGGTTAGCAAGGCCCGCGCCCGGGGGGCCCGGGTAATAGAAACGGATAGAGGGCGAGCTCGTCAGATGAACCTGGGTGCCCAG
>DATGOF010000211.1:0-2441 GCA_035306285.1 Acidobacteriota bacterium
ATCCCACCGTGAAATCATGACCTTGCTTGTGATACTTTTTCATTGGTCAGTCTCCTTTCTTTTTGCACCCTTTGAGTGCGTTTTTGCAGACCATTATAGGTACTGCGTCAAAGGGGACTGGCCTTCTCATCCCTATCTCTGTGATTAGAATCGCCTGCCAGCCCTTCGGTCTTGCCCAGGCTTCTGTCATTCATAGAACATTAGGTCGATCCCGTGGTTCAGTCGAACAAAGCCGGCCGTTCTCGCAATCAAGGTCTGGTACTCGACTTCGTCACCGCCTCTCTCCGGTCGAAGATATGTGATCACGCTTCGAGCACTCGTCCCGTTCAGAGCCATCGCCGTGTTCAGGTGTCCCGCCGACTCTTCCGACAGCTCACTGAAGATCACTCGCTTTTTCTCTGTGCTAACCAGCGCTTTTTCGAACCTGATTCGATTGCCATCAACATTCACACTCACCACCAAGCTTTCGTCCGTCAGCTCCATTCGATAAATCTCCTAAACAGAAAAATCGTGAATAGACCTGTGTGGACGATCTTAAAGAGCGCGACCGTCGTTACAGGGTATCCCTAAGAATAGCCCCTTCCTCTGACCCGATTTGGTAACCATGATCACAAGACGGTTAAATTTCACCCGGAGCTTGCTCCTAATCTTGCGACGGCAGCATGCTTTCACCCATCTGAGAAGGTGTGGTCACCTACACCCGGGCAGAAGCCTTCAGACAGCTCGATTTATTGGCCTGGAGTAGCTTGATCAGCGGATAGGGGAAGACGGGAGCGGATCTCCCCTTGTTGTTGGCATCTCAAGCTGAAGCTCGACAAGGGCAAGAAGCTCTGCCCGACACGCTGGCAAAGAACGCCAAAAGAGGCTGAAGACCTCTTTCCAGTATTGTATGGCGGGCTGCTTTAGGCCCGGACCGCAGGCGAGCAATAGCTTAAACCAGGATAAGGCTCATGCTCCCATTGCCTTGTTGCCGGTAAAGTTGACCTGCCAGTGAATGCCGAATTTATCCACACACGCTCCGTACTTTTCTGCCCAGAACATCTCCGTCAGTGGCATGATAACCCTGCCGCCCTCGGATAACTTACTGAAGAGCGATTCAGCTTTGGCGGCACTGTCAACTTCGAGAGTGATGTTGATATTGTTGCCAATCACTAACTTCTCCGGCATGTTCGAGGTGACATCGGTTCCCATCAAAGTGACTTGTTCTGTTATGGGAAGCGCGACATGCCCTACCAAATCCATTTCCTCTTCCTTCAATGGTGGCATGTCTTCCATCCCCTCCATCGGAGGAAAGTCTCGGAAGCGCATAATCCCACCTTGAAACTCCCCGCCAAATATCGATTTGTAGAAGTTGAATGCTTCTTCTGTCTTGCCCTCAAAGTTGAAGTAGATATTGACTGCTTTCATCATCGTTCTCCTCTGTGATAGTGGTCAGTTGGGATGTGGTGATCACCACATTCGGTTCTCGTGAGAGTAGTCGAACGAGTCTTCCGGAAATCGACAGATGGTGAACGAAAACTTTTCACGAGAGGCTTCTGCAATCCGCCGCCTTCTGGCCCTGGCCCGCTTTACCAAAGACACAGGTTCGCCAAGACTTGCATCACCTTCGCAGCCGGACGATGTCTACCGGCGCGACCAGGAGGAACCAGAGGAGCAGCAAGAGGGACAAGTCCAGGTGAGCCTCGGAGTGACAGACTAACCAGAGCCTTTTCCGCGATCATCATTGTCCTGCCACAAGGATTCCGACTATTTTCCAATCACTTAGATCTAAAGCTTGGAAAGCTCAGCGAGGTGGTTGCCTGTACGATAGTTCCCAATGTTTAGCGGGCTGTCAATCTTTTCTGCTTAGCTACGAACGAAGGAGATCCAATAAGGAGGATCTTGAGGGGTTCTAACGACACGGTTTGAACTTCCCTCGGAACAGGACCTCTCTTTCTCCAGCTGCGTATTTTCTGTGGATCCGCTTGATCGGTGGCCGGAGACGTTCCACGATGGCAGTTCTTACGGGGGCTCGGTTCTCGGCCTCCCGCGTCTGACGGGCCTCCGCAGGGTTCGTTTCGAAGTCTTCCCTCTTTCATCCTTCATGTCGAAAGAAGACACTGCGGAAGGAAGCGGTTCTTGTTAGAATCGCTCGGGGTTCCGGTTTATTCTCACTTCTGTTTTCCTAAATGAACGTATCTGACCCTGTGCCAGTCGAACAGCCCAACGCCCTTCCTCAGACTTTTCGGGAGTATCTGAAGTCGTTCGGCCCGGGAATCATTATCGTCCTGACGTGGCTTGGCGCGGGTGACATCGTCGAGATGGGCGTCGCGGGAGGCAATTTCGGGTACGCATTGATGTGGGGTCTCGTCCTGGCGATCATCATGCGCTTCTTGTTCGTCTCGCTGATTGCAAAGTACCAGTTGTGCAACCAGCACAAGGAAGGGGTCCTGGATGGACTG
>DATGOF010000212.1:0-2176 GCA_035306285.1 Acidobacteriota bacterium
GATCCATTTCTTCAAAACAAAAATGCTCCAGGGGCGCGACCAGTTTAGCCTTCCCGAAGAAAAGTCGTGCCAGATTCTTCGGCATTCCCGATGATCCAGGAAGCCATTCGTGTCGCTCCGTTCCAGCGAAGCGGCCACTTCACGACCCAGGGGTCCTCGGAGCCATATTTCCCAGGGAAAGGTGAAGGGCCTCTTCCGGCTCTCGTGAAGATGTGGAGGCAGGAGATCCTTACAAGCTCTGAGTAAAAGCGGTTTGTTACGACCACTTCGCCATTTCACTTCTCCGGGCAGTCCGAGCACTCGGGTCACCAGCGAAAAATCGAGCAGCGGCACTCGAACTTCCAGTCCGTGAGCCATAGACATCATGTCGGTGTCGCGAAGAAGCCGGTTCAACGTGTAATGGGTAAGCTCGAGATAGGAAATTTCGCCTATTGGATCCAGTTGTAAAGCCTGTCTGGTACAAGATTCAATCCGAGCTCTCAAGTCTCGACTCGGAACCGGATCCGCTCCACCGAGTAGCGCTTTGATTTGAGTCGGACCGAACAGTGAACGTTTAACGAAGTAAGGATGCGAGAACGATGAAGCGGTCAGAAAATCTGCCAGGCGCGATGTGTAGCGGCCTTGCCCCCCAAGAAACGCCAGACCCCGATAGCCGGTATGCCGGAGGACTTCCGGTATTCCTTCCACGAGCGCCCTGGTGTGCCTCCACGCAGCAGCCTTCCCGAAGGTGGCGTAGCCGGCGAAGAGCTCGTCCCCGCCCAGACCACTGAGCGCCGTACGAATCCCGAGACGACGTGCCTCTCGAGCGATCCACCAAGAATTGACTCCATCAACCGTAGGCTGATCCATCGACCGCATGACCTCTTCCAGATCGTCTAAAAACGCCTCTTGGGTCACTTTTATCGAATGGTGGTTCGTGCCCAAGAAGCGAGCTGTCTCCGCAGCTCCTATTGCCTCGTCGAACTGTGGCTCGTCGAAACTCAAGGAGACTGTCCGAAGAACCGAGCGGTGATGTTTTGCTGCCAGCGAAGCGACAACGGCCGAATCCAGACCTCCACTCAAGAAAATCCCAGGTGGCTCGTCGCCTTCCAGTTGACTGGCGACTGCCGACTCGATCCATTGCAGAACGTCTTCATGAATGTGATCTAGGCTGAAGTTCGAAGATTCAGCCTGAAGACGGGTAAATAACGAGGTTTGTAGTTTTCCATTTCTGACCGTCAGGTAGTGTCCCGGGGGCAGCACATGGATCCTTTCAATCAGAGTGTCCGGCTCCAGCACCGAACCGGACCTGAGGTAGGAATTCAAACCGGATGGAGACAACCTGAGGGGGATGAGTCCAGATGCTAAGAGAGCCCGCAGTTCAGAGGCAAAGAGCAGCCAGGAATTTTCACGGTAGTAATAGAGCGGCTTAATGCCGACTGGATCGCGGGCCAGAAGCAAAAAAGGTCGGCCGTCGCTCATCGCCCCCAACTGGGCTCCGGCGATTGCAAAAGAGAACATGCCTTGAAATCGCGGAAGTGCGCTCTCGCACCAGGCGTCAAAGGCGTGGAGAATAACTTCCGTATCGCATGCGCTGCTGAATCGGTAACCAAGGCGGCTGAGGGTTCGCCGGAGGTGTCCATGATTGTAGATTTCTCCGTTGTGAACTACCGCAAGAGCCTTGCCCGCGTTCTTCATCGGTTGGTCCCCTCGCTGACTATCGATGATTGCGAGGCGAGTCGCACCAAGCGAAATCCCGGGTGCCATAAACATTCCCTGTGAATCCGGGCCTCTGTGCTGCAACGCCTTCATCATCCGAAGGCTCGGCTCAAGGGGAACCGGCGCACCGGTCAGATCGACTATTCCGGAGATCCCACACATGTTCCTGTGTTTGAAAGCTGGTCAGAGGGATGCCAGTAGGAGTTGCCGTGCTTTCCAACCGATGACAAAACTTCCGCAATCACGTCATCAAACTCTTGAGCACGTCGAGCCCAGCTCCAGGTTCGGGCGCGCAAAATCGCTTCGTCCCTCCGCCTGAGGTCCTGATTGAAGAGGGCTTTGCGCAAAGCGCGATGAAAAGCTTGCTGTGTTTCGACCAGCCAACAGACGTCCCGATAAGATTCCAGACTGGGGAGGCGAGATGCGACGACAGGTAATCCCGAAGCCAGATACTCGTAGAACTTGATCGGACTGGCCC
>DATGOF010000213.1:0-2606 GCA_035306285.1 Acidobacteriota bacterium
TTCCGGGAAAGCGATGTCGATTCCTGGCAATCCACCTGTAAGCACGGTCTGCTACCCGTTTGAGGACGGGGACTTTTCCGATTTCGAGGAGAAACGGAAGATTCAAAGCCACGCCAGTGGCAACCATAATCGCTTCGGCCTCTTGATATCTCGTGCCATTCGGTCCAATCGTCACGACAGATCTCTCACACTCCTCTGAGCGGACACCCAGATCGGCGATCATCTCCGTATTCTGGCAAGGAATGGTCGCCACGCGACCCTTTCGATCCATCCGTCGCAAGAATGCGATGCAGGATCGGCAAAAAGGTCAACCATTATCAAAGACTAACGTCCACTTCATCGCTCAGTACTGCCAGTCTATCAGCATCTGTTCCCATGCGTAGTAGGTTTGGTCATAGTTGCACTTTGAGCAAAAAAAGAGGACAAAGATCGCACATAGTAGTAAAAATTGACGGAACGTACGAACAAAAATGTCATATTGTAAATATATAGATTGACGATATGAACAATGCTGGAGGGGTTCGGTGAGAAAAGAGATTGAAATACCGCTTGAAGACACTCCTGAGGGCGAAGCGCGACGCCTTGCAACCTTGCTGGAGATCAGTCAGGTCTTGACGGACACGGTTCACTTTGAGGATTCGCTTGATCAAGTCGAAGAGATCGTTGAAAGGCACCCAAGTGTTATCAGTTTTCATGTACTGGTTCCTGATCGGGGGCGACAAAAAAGGGGAGGAGAGATCCTTCCTCTCGACAAAACGGCCATTGACAGGGTGATTCAAAGCGGAGAGGCAACGATTGCCAATCGAACCCGCCGTGACTTCTCCGGGATAAGGGGCATCCTCGACGAATACACCTTGATTGCTATTCCAGTTGTTTCAAACTCCCATCCTGTTGGGGCAACCGTGGCACGTCTGGTTTATCGTCATAACAGGAATTTTCAAAGGGCTCTCAAGTTCTTTCGAGTCGTATCCTCGATGATTGGCCAGTCCTACGATGTCAACCGACTGACGAAGGCCGAGAGGGAACGCCTAATGGAGGAGAATACGCATCTCAGAGGAGAGCTCAGAGAGCGATATGATTTCTCGCGCATAATTGGTAACAGTCAACAGATGCGCGAAGTTTGTCAGCGGGTCCGCCAGGTGGCCAGGGCCGACACGACCGTTCTAATCCGAGGAGAATCGGGGACCGGCAAGGAACTGATCGCTCATGCCATCCACTACAATTCCTTGCGTTCCGGGGAGCCTTTCATTCGAGTCAGCTGCGCGGCTCTACCCGAGACGTTGATTGAGTCTGAGCTGTTTGGTCACGAAAAAGGCTCCTTCACAGGGGCGCAGCAGCAAAAGCCGGGACGATTTGAGATGGCCGGCAGGGGGACCCTCTTTCTCGACGAGATTGGAGAGCTGGCTCCCGCCCTCCAAGTGAAATTACTCAGGGTCCTGCAGGAGAGGGAGTTCGAACGGGTTGGAGGAACCAGCACCCTCGAGTTCAGGGCCAGACTCGTTGCAGCCACCAATAAGAATCTCGAAGAAGCGATTGTGAAGGGAATATTCCGAGACGATCTTTACTACCGTCTCAATGTTTTCTCAATCTTTGTTCCCCCATTAAGAGAACGAAAGTCCGACATCCTGCTCCTTGCCGAGCACTTTCTAGACAAATACTCTCGAAAGCATTCGAAGGCCATCCGCCGAATCTCCACACCGGCAATTGATATGCTTACGAGCTATCACTGGCCTGGCAATGTTCGCGAGCTTGAAAATGCAATTGAACGAGCGATTCTGGTCTGCGACGGTTATGTAATCCATTCCCGTCATCTGCCTCCGACTCTTCAGACTGCCGAGTCGTCAAACACAGAGCCTCGCGTCAACCTGGGAGAAGCGGTGGCAGCTTTTGAAAAGGATTTAATTCAGGATGCTCTCAAGTCAACCCGAGGAAATAGAGCGCAGGCGGCTCGTCTGCTCAGTACAACCGAGCGGATCATTGGATACAAGGTCAGAAAGTATGCGATTGACTGCCAGCGCTTCAGGACATAGCGTCTGAAGCGCCCTGCCCCCCCGGCGGCGGCTATTAATATTTCGGCTACTTGAAAGCGGGGAAGAAGGAGGGTGTCAGCCCAGCTTGCGGCGGACGATCTCATTGACGAGTTTTCCGTCGGCTACACCTTTGACCTGTGGCATGACAAGTTTCATGACCTGTCCGAGATCAGAGGGAGAGGTTGCTCCGGCCTCTGCGATTGCCTTATCGACAATTTCTCGATCTGAGCTTCGGAAAGAGGCTGTGGTAGGTAGGTCTCGACCACTTGCAATTCGCGCTTCTCTTTCTCCACCAGCTCCGGGCGCCCGCCTTCTTCGAAGCTTCGTATCGATTGGTGTATTTGCTTGGCGTAACCGGCCAGGACTTCGATCGTTTCCTCGTCCGAAAGCTGATAGTCACGTCCTTTGCTGCCCCGCAACTCGACTTCCCGCTCCAAAATGCGGGCCCGCAGCATCCTCAAGACATCGGTCCTTTCTCTTTGACCCGCACGGAGTGACTCCCGCAGATCGGCTGCAATTTGTTCTTTCAGACTCATCTCATCAGTTAAGCAGAGTTATGAACGGATGAACAAGCTG
>DATGOF010000214.1:0-6403 GCA_035306285.1 Acidobacteriota bacterium
GGAGGCCAGCGCTGGCTCGATGCCCAGCAGGTCGGAATCCGCTACGCCTTCGAGGGTCACGCTTCCTCCGCTTGCAGCAGCTGCAATGGCCATTGTTCCGGCATCGATGTAATCGGCTGCAACTTTGAAGTGGAGCGGATCAAGTCGGCTGATTGCGCCCTTGTGGACTCGATAGTAGAGAGGGTGTAACTCGAATTTGCAACCGAGGCATTGGAGAAATTCGATTAGATTAAAGACATGAGGTTCTCGAGCGGGGTTCTGGATTATTCCTCCACCCAGACTCGCCATCAAGAGCAGGGCGTTCTCAGTCGCTGTTACAGAGCTTTCATGAAGGTAAACGACAGGTTCAATAACCTTCTTCTCCTTTGTAACGATAATCTGCTCCCTGCTTTCTTCTACGGCGAAGCCCGCCGCACGGAAAACTTCCCAGTGAACATCAAAGGAACGATGGCCAATCGGGCATCCTCCCGGCAGTCCACATTCGATCTTCTCAAACCTGTCAGCCAGGGCGCCCAGCAATAGAATTCCTCCTCGTAGCCGCGAAACCAGGTCCTCCGGAAAGACGCCTGGTCGCAGACTCCTGGTGTCGACCTGCAAGTTGTCACCGTTCCATTTCCAGTTCACACCGACACAGGCCATCAACTGGAGCAGGCTTTCAACGTCTCGTATTCGGGGCATCCGTTGGAAGGTGACAACCTGTTCACTAAGCAAGGACGCCGCGAGCAAGGGAAGAGCGGCGTTCTTGTTACCTTGGACGGGATATCGGCCAGACAGAGGATTTCGGCCCTGGATGACAAACTTGCTGGGAGTCGCGGGAAAGGGTTCGGTCATGGTCTCACTATCTCTTGCGGCGAAGTCGCTTAATCTTAGTAAGGAATGATTCGTATTTCAGGTTCCAGTTGAAGCGAAAACTGATCGCGTACTCGGTCAGAGTACTCTTGTGCCAGTGTCGTCACATCATGGGCCGTAGCCCCCCCACAGTTGATGATCAAGTTGGCGTGATAGCTGGCAAAGCAGGCTTGCCCACGGCAGGCTCCTTTAGCGCCGACTGCGTCCAGGAGGCGTCCAGCGGGTATTTTCCCGAACTGTATGAAACCGGTCGGAATTCTTCGGATCTGCTCTGGCGTTAGTTGCTCGACGAGGACGTTCTTGAAGTAGCTTCCAGGACAGCGCAAGCGGGGGGGATACTTCTCCGTTCGCCTGGCCAGAATTGCTTCTGAAATGGCTTGCAGGTCGGAATGACTCCGATGAAATTCAAATCGGCACCGGACGATAAACCAATCAGGATTACGCTTGAAGATGCTATCCCTGTAGGCGAATTCAAGAGCACCGGCTTTTAAAATGCGCAAGGTCGCTCCCGTCCATACATCCACTTCGGTGAGGTGATCGGAAATCTCCTGTCCGTAAGCACCGGCGTTTCCCACTACTGCACCGGCAACGGTGCCTGGAATACCGTACATTCGCTCCATTCCGGCCAGCCCGCAGCGATTGAGAAAGCGAATGAATTCTCCAAGATTCTCTCCCCCGGCTACCTCCACCAGGGTGCCCTGCCGGTGAATACCTTTAAGTTCATTCCGCACAACCAGGCCACGGAAGCCGGCATCATGAAATAGAATATTGCTCCCTTCGCCAATAACCAGTCGGGGAAGGCTTCTTCTCTTACTCCAGTGAAAAACGGCAACCCAGTCGTCTAAATGGTGGATCGTCGTGAAGTAGCGACAGGGCCCCCCGATCTGTAGCGTGGAAAAATCGCGAAGTGGGAGATTCTCCTGATACTGAACTGAGGAACGATCCGGCTCAGCCATGCGCTGAGCTTAGCACCGCTTTATTGCCACAACAACCCGAGGACCTTACCCCCCATTTCGCGCAGGCATACTGAATTTTCGGTCCGATCAAGGCTTCGCCGAGCTGCGCCCAATCAACCTTTTTGCAGGAAGGGCAGTATGAAAGAAAGCAGGGCAAGGACTATGCCAGGCAAGTCTTTTCGTGCACCGCTGCCTCCGCGGGGCGGTTCAAAAAGGTGAGTCTCTGGCCAGCCAATAAAGGAAAGTCCTGCCCAGAAGAAGGGGTGACTCCCGCTGATCTCGATTTCTTCCCGTTGGAGACGTCGGAGACGAAAGCGCCTTCGTGCTTTCGTTAAAGCTTCATCGATTGCCATCCCCTGTCGGCAGTAGGAGAAAAGCTCCTCAAAGATCTCAACCGAGAGATGATCCAATTTCCAGCGGCTGGCCACCAGAGAATCTGCTCCGGCGAGCAAGAACAGTTCTCCGAAACCGAGCCAATAAGGCGAGTCCGAAAGGTACCCGTTAGCCGAATCACAGACCGCCAGGGACAGAAGACGGCAGCGCGGACGCAAGCTGAGCAGTTCGAACCAATGGCGCCATCTTGTCTTCCCGTCTAGGCGAGAGGCAACCCAAAAATGGGGATCGAGTTGGAAGTGACTCGAAATGTGTATCCAGGGTGCCTGTAGATGGTCGGCTCCATCCCAGGCATCAATGAGGCGAGAGCCTGGAAAGAGGCACTGCAGACGTGAAACTTCGCCTCCTTTTCTGCCGCTGCCGAACACTTCAGGCGCAACGATCAGGCCGGCACCGGTTGCTTCTGAAAGAGGTACGGGTTTCTCGATCGAGAGGGATGGCAAGTAACTGATCACGTATCGATCCATCAGGAGCTGTTTGTCCGAGATCGGAAGCATCTCGAAGGGTAGATTTTGTGCCTCCTGGTGAGCAATGATGAGAAGACGTGGGCCGGGAATATGGTCCTTTACCGGCAGAATCAAGGCCTGAGCCAGAGCCCTCAGGTGGCGTTCGTGCGGAATCGGCGGTAGATGGCTGTCTGCCATGTAGAACGGTTCGAGGAGCCGTTCAATTTGCTGTGCCAGGGGTACGCCAAACTGACTTATCAAAAAAAGATTCTTCTCAGGAGTATCCAGCCAGATAAAGGCCTGGTTGCCGTCGGGCCAGACTTCCAGAAGCGCGAACCTGTTCAGATCGATCTGTTCATCTGATTCCAGGTTCCAAGCTGGCGGAGCCGTTTCGCCAGGATCTGTAAGAAAGCGCTCGAAATGGACGAGCTGGTCGATCTCTCCGGTGACCACCGGAAATTGGGGAGTTAAAGAGAGGATCCGGGTTGCCTTCTTCTTTCGCAGGAGGGAATAGGTGTGTATCGCACGCCGGGCTCTTCCAGGGCGATTTGACCTGACTTGGCAGCGAATCCATCCCTTCAGGAAAGGAGAGATTACACCTGAGATTGGAAACAGAAGCTCAGTTGTGGGGAGAGCGGGATGAGTCGAGAGGAATTGGTGATAGAGACTTGCGGCTTCGGAATAGCGTCCTTCCCTTTCAAGCAGTCGTCCGTACTCTGCGATAAGTCGGCGGCGGAAATAAAAATTGCCATTTTTCACAACCACCTTGATCGCTTTCCGAAGGGCCGTCTCGGCTTCCTGGGGTGCTCCTTTGCTTTGTAGTAGCTGTGCCTGGAAGATTGCTTTTTCCGCTTTCAAGCCAGGCAGACGGGGCTCAATGCTGATCAGGTCATCAAGGCGTTCCTCAATCCTGGCTGCTGCCAGCCGGTACTGGACTGGAGCGCTCTGGCTATACATTGCGGCGACTTGCAAGAATTTTGTCGCTTCGCTTTTCCTGCCACCACTGTTTAGGAACAGGGCCAGATTCCGATTCAGAGAGAATCTGATCTCGTCAGGAGTCTCAGAGTCCGCAGCATTCAGGGCCATTCGATAATACCGTTCTGCGCGGTGCGGTAGCCCCGTCTCTTCAGAGATTGCTGCCAGATTGTTCCAAGCGACGGCCATGCCTGTGTTGTAGCAGGTACGCTTCCACAGATTGATAGCGCGGCTAAATGCTTGAATGCTTTCGGAAAGATTGTCCAGGAACCAAGCTGTATAACCCCTGCTTTCCCAGAGAAGGGCAGGTAAAAGAATACAATCCAAACCGGATATCTCTCTCAGGGCTCTCCGGTTCTAGGCGAAGCTTTCCGCAAACCTTTCGTTCTCTGCCAGAATTTCACTGACGAAGTAGAGGCAGAAGACCGCCTCACTGGTTGCGCCAATCTCTTGAAAACGCCTGTACGCCTTCTGGTAGAGGAGAATAGCTTCTGGGTGGCGATTGGATGACCAGTGATCCAATGCCTGTTCCTGCAGGCCGATTGCCTGAAGGAGCCCGTTTTTTCCATTTTTCAGGCCATCGAAAGAGTGGTCGCCCGTAGCCGCTACAATGGCTTCGATTCGATTTTTTGTAGGCAGTCCCTGCTGTAGCGACTGCCTGAGTTCGCGTCGGACTTGGATAGGAGAATTTCTGTAGCGGAGCAGTTCCTCTCCGGGCGATGTGCGGGGAAGCGCAGCGAGCTGAAGAAGTGATAAGAAGACGGTCAGCGTGATCACCTTACTTTTTCCTTTCCGACAATGGACCGCACCTGGCCCAGGAGCCGGCGAGCCTCTTCCTGAAAACGACTCCCGTCTTCGATCAGAGTAAAGAGGATCTTCTCGGCGACTTCGGGATTATCCAGACGGAGGTAGGTATTGGCCAGATACCAGCGAGCAGGATCTCTATGCATACTCTCGGAAGAAGCCTGCTCGAGGTGCTGAATGGCCTCGCTGTAGTGACCGCTCAAATAATGCGATACCCTGGCGTAGAGCGCCAGGTGCGGCGAGAGGGCCGAGAGCTGCGAGAATTGGCTGGCCGCCTCCTCATACCTGCCGGCTTGATAAAGCGTCAACGCAGCTTTCACACTCGGGGCGGAACTTCCATCTCGAACTTCGAGCGGAAACTCCAGGTAGGACTCGTTGGTGGCAACCGATGCGAGATCGAGCGGTTGAAAGTAAAAAGGATATAGAAGCGTGGCCAGGAGGGCGAGAAACAACCCTGCCGCGATGAGGAGGTTATTTCCACTTAAAATCCTCGGTCTGTCGTTGGAAGCCACATCGAGAGCGACCATGATCTCCAGTCGTTCTCGGCAGTCAGGACATTCATCCAGATGGTCGAGAATTTTACGTGTTTCCCCCGGACTGAGGTCGCCTTTCAGGTAAGCGACTAGATCAATTTCTCGGCACTCCATGAGTCTCCGCCTCTTTCTCGACTTTCACTCCCTGGTTCATTCCCCGGAGGTGTTGTCGGAGCCGATCGACTCCTGCCAGCATACGACTCCTCAGGGTCGAATAGGGAATTCCATGTTCTTTGCAAATCTCTTTTAGTGGCTTTTCGCTGCTTCGTCGAAAGATCAACTCGATCGCCTGACGCTGTTCGTCCGTCAACGTATAAAGCGCTTTTTGGACTTCATTGATAAGGTTGCGGTGTCGAAGATCCTGCTCCTTTCGAAGCAGGCGCTGTTCTGGATCGGCCGATCGGGAGCGGTCTGCAGTCGGTGCCCAATTCTCGAACGAAGTCATGCGCGATTGTCTGCGACGGACACTGCGAATGTAGTCGATCGAAGTATTGATCACTGCTCGTCGAAGATAGTTGAAGGCTTCCTCTTCTGTCTCAAATGTTCGTCGGCGCCTTAGGAGGTTCGTATAGGTATCTTGGAGGATATCTTCAACGACCGACCTGTCATGCACAATTGAGAGCGTGATCTTTTGAAAAAGTGCGCGGTGGCGGATCCAAATCTCTTCCAGCAAGGGTTGACATCGTTCGCAGCACCCTGTGAAGGGAAAAGCGGGGAACCAGGCTGGATGGACTTCTGACTATAAGGAAGGAAAGATCTCAATGTCAACAGCAAAAGGATACTGTCATTGTCGGAATGATCTGTCGATTTTGGTCGCGCTTTTGAGACGCAGAATCACCACTCACCAGTTTCGATATTTCGTAAGAGTCTTGCAGGCGACCGATAGCTTTCGAAACAAGCGGCAAATTCTACCTGCTCAGGAGAGGTTCTGGCTACAATGCCTTGATGCATCGATTCGTGACATAGAAGCCTCTCTGGCGCGGGGATCGGTGCATAGAAGGGATCTTGATCGCCTTCTTCACCTCTTAAAGCATCTTTTCCTGCTTTCTTGTGATGTCTTATCTGCGCTTGACTGCCGTCAAGATTCTTAACATCTTTGGCTTTGCTGGTAGATTTCACCGGGGTGAGAGATAATGGCTGAGCGACTGCAGGAGATTGGTTATGAAGAACTTATTACTGTTCACAGCCCTTATTGGAATTTTATGCTGCGGGGTGATGCTGTTCCTGGTCGAGACTCCCGTTACGGGTGCGGCGTCATCCGTCACTATCGAGGTGGACGGCTCCGATGTAACTCACGAGACGAACGACCAGATCCTCGGAGAGGCGGTCTGGGCGGGCTATCAGGCGTACAGCTGGGACTTCGAAAAAAAACGGCTATATCCGGAAGCCCAGCGCTTGATTAGCGAGCTGCGGATGGGACTGCTGGGGCATTATCCAGGGGTGGGAG
>DATGOF010000215.1:0-3677 GCA_035306285.1 Acidobacteriota bacterium
ACGCTGGAAGTCCGGCGTGAAATCGCCCGCAACGAGCAGCTGCCTCCTTTCACAGTGGCTGATGCGTTTCCTCTTCCGACTGTGGAGAATATCCCCGGTCCTTACGAAGATCCGCCCTTCAGCATACGTGTTATGGGTCAACCCGAGTACCAGATCCCGAGGGTTTACCAGTGGTCTTTCAGCGCTCAGCACCGTTTTTCTGCTAACTGGTCCGCTCACCTCGACTACGTCGGATCGAGAGCGGTTCACAACCATCAATTCGTCAATTTAAATGCTGCAGCCCTGCCTGTAGGGGACTTGGCGGACGTTGAGTTGCAGGATCGTCGTCCCCTTCCGGGCTGGGGAATCATCGGAGCCTGGGTTCCCTGGGGATGGCAGAAATACCATTCCGGTACCTTTGGAATTAAGAACCGTGAGTGGAAAGGCCTGACCATGATGGCCAATTTCACCTGGGCTAAGAATCTTTCCTCCAGTCGAAGTGTGATCGACAGCGACCATGGAAACACCCACTTCCAGTACTATGACATTTGGCGTGGACGTGCCAATTTCACACCCACCGCTCGTTTCGTCAGTGCATGGTCTTATCGATTACCCTGGGGTTATGGCCGTTCTTATCCGTTGAGCGGTATCACCAACGCCATTCTCGGTGGGTGGATCATCAGCGGAATCACAGAATTTTCAACCGGGTCTCCTGAAACTGTTATGGCTTTCGGAAACAGCGGGACCGGTGAGAGCAACCAGTTACCAAATCGAATCCCCGGTTGTGACCTGGACGACGCACCTCGCGATCGCTTCGACTGGTTCAACCGTGCCTGTTTTGTCGAACCAGAGTTCGGAACCTGGGGCAATGCTTCTCAGGGTTTGATTAATAATCCAGGTATCAACAACTGGAACATGACTTTCGGTAAGACATTTCAAATTCAGGAAAATCATCAGCTGGAGTTTCGATTGGAAGCGTTCAACGTTTTTAATCATACGCAGTGGGGTAACGTGGTCACGAATATGTCCAGTGCTTCTTACGGGCGGATCTCAGGCACGCGCCCGGCCCGCCAGATTCAGGTGGCTCTTTTTTATGAGTTCTAACGGTCGAATGGTAGCCGTCTCTTTCCGAAAGACCGGGTGGATTAGCCCACCCGGTCAGCCGGTCACTTCCTGCATGACTGATTGTAACGTCTCGCCCTTTCAGCGACCTTTCCGATGAAAAGAGCTGATTCCCGTAGAAGGCCTGAGAATTGTCCTGTCTTCACAACCCCGCAAGAATCCGCAAGAAAGGGATCTCAATCTAAATGGATAAAGTCGCGAGAAGCAGGTCAGGCCCATGTCAATCGGGAGGTCAACAGAAGAAGCTTGGGCTGAAGCTGGGAGTTCATAATCGCCGTCGTGCTCGACTGATTTGGCTTTGGGTTGTGTTTTACGGAGTTGCTGTTTGCTCATTGAGCCGGTCTGAGACTCCACTTCTTGCCGGCAACACTGAATCCGAGCCCCGAGATGCCCTCGAGCGGCTTCCCCCACTCGACTGGACGGGAGACCTGTCCGCCAGAATGATCGACGGGATTCATCGTTTCATTGATCGGTATGCGGCTGAAGTCATTGCAGGCCGCGCCGGAAGGTGGAGTCGCGACTTGACTTCGGTAGATACTTACCGCCGGTCGGTAGCGCCTCAAAGAAAAGAACTGGCTAGAATTCTCGGCCTTGTAGACAAGCGGCTGGAGCCCGAGATGGAATTCTTTGGAACACTGGAGAACCCGGCCAGAGTCGCTGAAAGTGAGACGCTTGTCGTTGATCAAGTCCGGTGGTCCGTTCTGGAAGAAGTATGGGGGGAAGGATTACTGATCACCCCCCGGGGGCGCATCCGCGGCAGAGCCGTTGTATTACCTGATGCCGACCAAGTGCCAGAGCAGATGGCGGATCTATCAGGTACGACCGGTACACCACTGGGTCGCCTGCTGGCAGAGAACGGGGTTCAGGTGGTCATCCCGACACTGATCAGCCGGGACAGTCAGTTTTCAGGGAATCCAGGGATCGACCGGTGGACCAATCAGCCCCACCGAGAATGGATCTATCGCCAGGCTTTTCAGTCAGGTCGCCACATTATCGGATATGAGTTACAAAAGATAATTTCCGTCATCGATTGGTTCTCTTCACACGAAGGTGTGGCGCTTCCTTTAAGCGTCGCCGGCTACGGAGAAGGAGGATTGCTGGCCTTCTATGCGGGCGCCATCGACGAGCGCATCGATTCTGTTCTGGTCAGCGGTTATTTTGGTCCTCGAGAAAGGTTATGGGAGGAACCGGTCTATCGAAATGTATGGGCATTGCAGAAGACGTTCGGCGATGCCGAGATCGCAACGCTGATCTTTCCCCGTAGCCTCATCGTTGATTACAGTCAGGTTCCGCCGGTGGATGGTCCACCGCCGGCCACAAACAGCCAGAGAAATATTGCCGCTCCCGGTAAGTTATGGACTCCCTCCCTTCAGGAGGTAAGGTCCGAATTCCAACGCGCACTCGATCTGCTGGATGGAGCAGAAATCGAGCCGAAGTTTCGTTTCGTCCACTCGTCAGGCGATCCAGAGCCGAACCCTTCACGCGTGGCCGCCTTCGAGTTGCTCGAGTCGATGCAGATTGAAACCCGGAACCAGGCTCGGACGCCTCTTGTTGATGTTCGTCGAACCCCCGATTTCGAGAGGCGACAGTTAAGGCAAATCAAACAGCTCAGCGAGCATGCACAGCGCCAGGTTTTGTTCGCCGACCGCATTCGGGACGCATTTTTTCAGGGAGACCGGAGCAGTCCTGAGCAGTGGAAGGAATCGACCAGAAAGTTCAGAGACTACTACTGGGATGAGATCGTCGGGCGCTTACCACAGCCGTCGCTGTCTCCTTCCCCCCGGGCACGAAAGGTTTACGACGAACCAGGATGGGTTGGCTACGAAGTAATCCTGGACGTATGGCCCGATGTTTATGCTTGGGGGATCCTGGCTTTGCCTCGAGATCTCAGGCCAGGAGAACAACGTCCGGTTGTCGTCTGTCAGCATGGTCATGACGGTCTGCCGGAGGAGCTGGTTGCACAAGAAGGGCGAGCTTTTGAAATTTATGGAGCACTGGCTGCCCGTTTGGCCGGTGAAGGGTTTATCACCTTCTCCCCACACAATCCCACTCGCGGAGGCAACCATTTTCGAACCATCGAAAGAAAGGCCAATCCCGTACAGGCCTCGCTGTTTTCGGTAATCACAGGGCAACACCAGCAGATCCTGAGATGGTTGTCTTCGCTTCCGTTTGTGGACTCTTCACGAATCGCCTTCTATGGCCTGAGCTGGGGAGGGAGAACCGCCATCAGAGTACCTGCCTTGCTCGAGGACTATTGTCTGTCGATCACTTCAGGTGATTTTAACCACTGGAATCGGAAGCTGATTACGGTTGACTACACCAATAGCTACATGTATTCCGAGGCGTTTGAAACGTATGAATTTAACCTCGCTAACACCTTTGACCACTCGGAGCTTGCCGGTCTGATTGCCCCTCGTCCTTTCATGGTCGAGTCAGGCTACTACGATGCAGTGGCCTGGATCGAATGGGTGGGCTACGAATACGCACAGGTCAAGCGCCTCTATGACGAGCTGGGGGTTTCCGATCGAACTCGTCTCGAGTTTTTTCCCGGACCGCATCGAATCAACGGAGTGGGG
>DATGOF010000216.1:0-5842 GCA_035306285.1 Acidobacteriota bacterium
AGCAACGCGAGCCGAAACGGCTGCACTTCAGGAAGCCGAAACCGCCCGCCAGGTGGAAGAGTTCCTCATCGAGTTGTTTCAGTCCGTAGACCCGGGCCGCACTCGCGGTGAGGAAATTACGGCAAGGGAGGTTCTGGACAGGGGTGCTGAAAGGATCGATCGTGAGCTACAGGACGAACCTCTAATTAAGGCCAGAGTCCAGGGTGCGATTGGCAATGTCTACCTTAATCTTGGCCTGTATGAAAGGGCCCGTCCCTTACTGGAAGAATCTTTGGAGATCCAAAAGCAGCTCCTTGATGAGAACGATCCTCAACTCAGTGATCCTCTGACCGATGTCGCTAATCTGGAGTTCTTTAGCGGCAATTATTCAATGGCGGAAGAACTACATGTCGAGAGTCTGAGATTGCTTGAAGCTAAACCAGAGGGTCAGGACCGGCGAATCGGGCGCACGCTGAGGAACCTTGGTCAGGTTCGCGATCAGTTGGGAGATTTTGAGTCGGCGCGGTCACTACTGGAGAGAGCTCTCGAGATCGGAAGAGAAATAGACGGAGAAGAGAGTTCAGAGTTCGCCCACAACCAGACAATGCTGGCGGCCGTGCTGATTGAACAAGGCGAATACGATCACGCCCTGGAACTGTTTGAAAGTGCGCTGGAGACGGTCCGGAAGGTTCTGGGGCCCGATCATTACAAGGCAGCATCAATTCTGCTCGACATCGGGAGGGTTTACGATAATCAGGGGGAATCAAATCTGGCGCTTGACTTCTATCGACAGGCAAAAGAGGCGTTGGAGCGCTCGCTTGGGTCTGACCACACTTTTGTGGCAGCCGCGTTGAACAACATAGCGAATGTTCTACGCACCGATGGCCGGCTCGAAGAGGCTGCCGATGCGTACCAGAGAGCCTTGGAAATCAATGAAAAAGCTCTCGGTCCCGACCACCCCTCGGTGGCGACAGTCCTGAACAATCTGGGGATCATTCTGGAGCAGAACGGACGTGTTGAAGAGGCGCGTCAGGCCCTCATGCGAAGCCTCGACATACGGCGGCGGATTCTCGGTGGAGAACATCCGGATGTGGGCTCGACTCTGAATAATCTAGGGATGCTGCACTTCAACGCCGGAGAGTACCGGCAGGCACGAACCTACTATGAGAAATCTCTCGAGATTACACGGAATGCCTATGGCGAACACCATCCGGAGGTCGCTGTTCTGCATCACAACCTCGGCGAACTCTGCCTGAATACGGGCGAGCTGGTGGAAGCTCGTACGCATTATGAGACAGCACTCGAGTTATGGCAGGCATCTCTTCCTTCCAACCATCCCTATATTGCTTTCGGCTGTCGAGGGTTGGCTTCGGTACTCCGACAACTGGGCGAAGAAAATGAAGCTCGGAAGCTGGACGAGCGAGCAGACCAGATCGAGAATCGCAGTAAAGGGGGGTGATATCATGTCATACCACCCTCGCTTGCCATTTCTGAAGTTCCCGTTCATCTTGGCCTCGTCCTGTTTCTGAATTCGAAACCGGTGCCATGCGGTACGCCCACTGGTTGCGTTCGGCTGTCACGTCCCCCGCTGACAAACCTGAGTTTGTTTCATGACGCGGGGGACGAAAGTTGGAGTTTCAGACATAGTCACCGGCTGGAATTGACCTTTTTCGGGTAGATATTGAGGGGTGGCCAGTGGCGGCGAATCGCCAGCTCGAAACCAGACCAACGGATGACCTCGGTCAATTGGGCCCGTGGCTTCGAGGTTGTGTCTCGTTCTCTCTCCGGTGCGACGGGGGTCACTGTTACTGTGGCCATTTTGATTCTCCTTTCATGTGGTTCTGCAGAAAGAAGCGAAAATTGGCCTGTAATCGTGGCAGAGATAATCAGCCGAGGTTCTTCATTGATTAGACGAAAACAGATATTATTAAGAACTAACGATTTACCCCTACGTGCTAACTGTGGAGGCAGCAATGTTTGGTAGCGCTCTTCATTTCGCCCGGTGCATAGTGATCTCGAGATTATGGGCCGGCCTCTTATTTTCTACCCTCTGGTTCGTTCAGCCTGTTCTGGCGCTGGAAACCGAATTGCAGATCGTTCGTTTCCCAGAGAATGAAGACATCGAGCTGAATATGCTTCCGACCCGTCGGGTTCCGGAAGCCTCGATGCGTGCAAAAGTCGATTTCGAGCAAGGCCAGATTCGGATTGAGTTGGACTACCGGAATATGAAGCCTGCAGTTCTCTTTGGCGGAGATGTCACATGCTATGTCGTGTGGGCTGTCAATCGAGATGGGACTGCGGAGAACTTGGGAGAGCTATGGGTCCGGCCCGAGCGACCGAATGACCGGGTGAGATTTTCAACCGGTCAGCGTAGCTTTGCCCTGCTGGTGACTGCTGAATCCTATTTCCAGGTGGACCGTCCCTCAGAGGTCGTCATATTTCAGAATGCCGCCAGCACCAATCCGAGGGCTCCTTCTGAAGGCGTTCTGTTTTCTTTATTTGCTGAGCCACCCGCAATTGGAATTCCCAGCCTCGAAACCGTACGTTACGACGGCCGTAAACCTCTTGACGTAGTACAAGCGGAACGCGTCCTTGAGATTGCACGGCGCATGGAGGCTGATCAGTACGCAGAGAGCTTGTTCAACGATGCCAGCCTGCGCCTGGAGCAGGCGACCGTGATGGCCCAGCATTCCCAATCTCGCGCGGGTGCTCAGGACTATGCCAGGCGCTCGGTAGCATCGTCCAATGAGGCCATTCGATTGACACTACGCCGGAAGGAAGCCGAAGCGCTGGACCGGCAAATTGCCGAGCGCCAGCAGCAGATGCAGCAGCTTGAACAAAGAGCGGCTCAGGCAGAGCAAGAGGCAGCAGAACTCGCTCAAGCAAAGGCTGCAGCAGAACAGGCGATCGCCTCAGCCAAAACCGAGTTGGATCAAATGGCTGCTGAAAAAGAGCGCTTGGAGATAGCCATGGCCGATCTTCGTCAGAAGCAACAAAGCCTGGTGGAATCGATGAAATCCTTGGAGGCTGATCGGGCGAGGATCGAAAGAGAGAAAGCAATTGTTGAAGACCGGTTGCAAGGGGCACTCTCTCAAGTGGCCGAGACGCGCGACTCGGCACGCGGCTTCATCCTCAGTCTTCCAGACATTCTATTTGATGTCGATCAGGCCACGCTCAAGCCGGAAGCGAGAGTCGTGCTGGCTAAGCTGACCGGTATTCTTCTTATCCTCCCTGATTTGAACGTCCGAATCGAAGGGCATACTGACTCCACGGGATCTGCGTCCTACAATATGCGACTGTCTCAACAGCGTGCCGATTCCGTTTTCAATTTTCTTGCGGAACAGGGCCTGAGCAGTCAGAGAATGAAAGCGGTTGGATACGGAATGGAGCGGCCGATTGCCGACAACTCAACTCGAGAAGGTAGGCAGCGTAACCGTCGTGTCGAGATCATTATCGCCGAAGGGGATATCCAGGAAGCAGGTTAATAGGTGGTTCGCCTTGGTTTGACATTGCTGATCCCATTTCTTGGTTACCTGGTCTTTGGTCTGGCCGGAGGGCCAGAAAGCCGTCGCCACGTACAAGCAGCGCAAGGCCAGGAAGAGGTGGCTCAACGTGCCCGCCAGGTACTTTTCGAGCGTGCCGAAGAACTGGCTCGGCAGGATCGACTGGTAGCCGATTTCTACCGGATATATCGGAAGCTCGCCTATCCGCTTCCCGTGACTTCCATCAACCCGCACGACATCCAGGTGGAAGGCCTCAAACAGTATCCCTGGGAGATCTGGATGATCTGGGAGCTGGAGGAGCGGATTCACAGTCTGGCCTGGTCCGGGGAATGGTCGGGCAATCAGGGGCATCGTAACCTTGCCGAACGAGACCTTGCTGCGCTCACCCTGTGGCCGACCTACAATTTATGGGACAATCCGCATCTCTCGGTGGGACACACTGGGCGATTGATGGCGGTGGCCCTCAAGGAGTGGTCCTGGCTATCGGATGAGGTTCGATCGGCGCTATCCGGGGCCTGCTTCCGCCTTGTTTCAATGCATGCCCCCTGGTTCAAAGAGAGCAGGGCCCGCCTGCAAAATGTCCAGGACATCCTTTCCCATACGGAGCGAGGTTCGTTGATTCATAACATTCCCGTGATTGCCACACTTGGAATGGCGATGGCTGCACGAGCCTCACAGCATCCACTCCAAGACGAGTTGGACGGCCATTTGCGCGCGCTGATCCTAGCCGAATTGGAACTTCGGACCGAAGGCGTAACCGAAGCGATTTCATACGACGGCTACATTCTGGATTTTGTGGTCGATTGGCTGAGCGATGTAGCGGAAGAACTCAGAGGAGAGATCCTGCAACATCCGGAATTTAGTCGCATGATGCGACAAGCGGTTCTGCTGGCCACCCCTGGCAGGCTCGAGACCTTTGCACCAATCAACGATGTGGAGGCGCTTGAAATGCCCTACCATGCGGGAATTCTTGCCAAGACTATGGAAGAAGTTGCTGACCCAGTGCTTGCCTGGTTCTTGAAACGTTATCCGATCGAACTGCTTCCTGCCGATGCCCTGGCGGCCCTTGCTTCCAGCGATCAGTGGCCTCGAGAAGAGGCTCCCAAAGGGGGCGCCTACCCAGGGCTATACGTGTACATTCTCAGGAGCGGGTGGTCTGCCGATGACGTTGCGGTAGTGATATCTGCCTCGGAGTCTCCATCAGGCCACATCCAGCGAGATAACGGAACTCTGGTAATCGGTACAGAGAAGATGTGGTTAATCGATGATCCTGGGTACCAGCAATATCTTCCCGGTGAAGAGCGAGAGTTTACGATTGGCCCGACCGCCCATAATGCTCCTGTGATCAACGGGGTGGCGCAGTCCAACCGCAGCCTGGGGGATGTGAGTTGTCGACAGCTTGAGCCAGGAGTGCTCCGATCTACACTCGATTTGACCCCGGCATACCCTGACCAGTTGGGCTTAGAGCGGGTGATCCGTGACGTCTGGTTAGTCGAGGACGAATATGTCGTTGTTGCCGACCAGGTTCGCGGGAAGAGCTCCCTTCAATCGGTGCAATACAACTGGCATGCCCATCCAGAGGCTGCCGTTTGGGTCGATCAATCTGGAAGAGGGCTCATCGACGCAGCGCCTGCGCAACTCTGGCTGCAGTGTGCAGGCCGACGGCTGTCAGGAGTGGATCTGAAACGCTTGCCGGGAAGCCGTGGCCAGATGACCTTTCAGCTGACTACGCCGATAGAGGGGGAAGGAGTCTTTTGGTGGATTTTTTCCCTTGGAAAGCCTGTTGAATACCGCCTCTCTCCGACCCAGGACAGCCTGCTTGTCGGCAGTCGATCCTTCTCAATCGGATGAAGTTGCCCGCCAATTGCGTAAAGAGACGGCTCTGTCAGGCCAGATCGCAGGACTGCTTTGCTCTGCTCCGTAATTGGGTCACAGGCAGAAATGTCGGACCCTTTCTGTAATCTACCCTACTAGCGGGCTTTAATTTCGCCGTCTGATAACGGAATAAGTAACAATGGATTGGACCCTCCTTCTTGCATTCATGGCTGGCAGTTTTTTGGGTACGCTGGTTGTCTGGGCGTATCTCCGTTCACGCGCACAGGTCCAATTCTCGGTATTTCATGATCTCCTACAAGAAAAAGAACGCGCTATAGATGAAGTTCGGCAAAATCGCGATGAACTGCAGCAGGAGGTGGCGGGACTGCGGGACCGGCTGGGCGAAGAAGTACAGAAGCGCTCGTCGGCCGAGGAACGAAGTAGCCGAGTTCCGGTCCTCGAGGCTCAAGTGGAGAAGGGTGTACAGGAGCAGAACAGGCTCATGGAAAGGATTGCCGAACTGCGCGAACGGATCTCCCGGCTGG
>DATGOF010000217.1:0-4616 GCA_035306285.1 Acidobacteriota bacterium
TGTTCGTGGCCCCCGGGCTATACCGGCGCGAGAAAAGATACGCTTTACCTTTTCTAATTTTCTCCACCATCCTCTTTGTACTGGGAGGGATGTTTGCCTATTACATCATCCTTCCGCCTGCCCTGCGGTTCTTGCTGGCCGAGTTTGGAGCCGACTTCCAGCACATGATTTCAGCAGTCGAGTTCTTTGATTTTGAACTGCTCATCATTATTGGGATGGGTGTGATCTTCCAGCTGCCGATCCTGGTCGCGTTCCTTTCTATCTTCGGTCTAATAACCCCGGGATTTCTGTGGAAGAACTTCCGCTACGCATTCCTGATCATGACGATCGTTGCGGCAGTTGTGTCGCCCACAACCGATCCTTTCAATCTCTTCCTCTGGACCGGGCCGATGGTGCTGCTCTACATGGTTAGCATCGGAGTGTCGTGGATCTTCAAGAGACGACGGGAGAAAACCGAAGCAGATCGCTGGTAACGCCGGGTCGTCGTCCTGCTGCCCAGCCGACTTTAACCACAGAGGCCCCGAGGACACAGAGGGGGTGCAAACGGCCAGTGGTGCCCCCGCAGGCATTCTTGGCGAGAACAAGCTCCGGCTTCTTGCGCCGAAGGCGATACAATCCACGAGCCCGGCATTCACGAACGGGTGACTGGATATTCGCCGGTCTTAAACGGGTCGACTCCCCCACGCTGAAGGGGTGGCATAATCCAGGAGCCCGGGGCAAGCCGAAGGCGCCGCCCCAGGAATTCGCGTTAAATATACGTCCTGAAGGGACAGCATAATTTCATAATTTGCAATGGGTTAGATGGATTATCCTGTACCTTCAGCACAGGATAATCCCTCCGCAGCGCCCTTCCTGGGGTCCGGCTGCGCCTTGACCCCAGGCTACCAATTATTCAGCGCCTTCGGCATAGGAATATTGTGCTGAACGCACGAGATTTTCACCGCAGAGGAAACAGAGCAGCAGCCGATTAGCCTCATCACGCTGAAGGCACAAATTTGAGCCGAAAGGGTGTGTCGAGAGTAGGACTACCATCGTGGCCGCTTTATAATCTCGTACACGAGCGCGTGGACTTCTCTGTGTCCTCTGTGCCTCCGTGGTTAAAATCCGGCCACCACCTAACCGGCTATTGCCGTAATAATGTCCTGGACCTCGTATTCTTCGGCATACTTGGGAGCCACGTAGACGTAACTGTCCTCGACCAGCTCACGGAGAAAGTCCTTCAGCTCCGGTTCTGCCTTCTCCTGGTACAGAGCTTCCGTTATCTGGGGTCTAACCTCTTCGAGAGGCAATGCCTTACTCTCGGTGCGACCCAGAATCTTCACAATCTGCAGCCCATAATCGGTTTCGATGATGTCGCTGATGGCGCCTTCTTCATGACTGAAAGCAAATTCCTCCAGAGCCGGATTGATCGATCCTTTACGGAAGCTGCCGATTGTTCCCCCATTGGCGGCGGTGGGTCCATCCGAGTGCTCTTTCGCCATTTCCTCGAATGAGGCACCTGAACGCAATTGGTCCAGCACAGCTTCCGCTTGCTGGCGAACCTTTTGCAATTCCTTACCTTCGGTTAGAAACAGAATCTCTGCCAGTTCAACAGTAGCAGGTTCAGTAAAGCGTTCTTTGTGCTCCTCGTAGTACTTCTCGATCTCGGGAGTCAGCAATGTGATCTTCGAATACACGAACTGCTGCAGCAGATTTCGGATCACAAAATTTTCGCGAAGTCTGCTTCGGTACTCAGAGAGTGACGATCCACGTTGCCGGAGGTATTGATCAAGCACTTCCATATTGGGGATGCCGGTTTCCTTCCTCAGCTCCTCCAGATATGCGGCGACATCTGCGTCGATGTTGGCACTCACCCCGAGATCCTCCGCTCGCTGCAGCATGATCTTATTACGGATCATGGTTCGCAGGAGGCCTTTCTTCTGAACCTCAAAGGCCTTTCTTCGTTCCTCGATATTGTCGATCTCCTGCTCCAACCCGTTTTGCAGATCCTGGAGAGCCTCCTTCAAGTCAGTCAAAGTGATGACTTCGTTGTTCACGCGGGCCACGATTTCGTCAAGGACGACCGGCTCCTCCTGGGCCAGCACCGGACTGAAGCCCGCCATCGCGCAAAGTCCCAGTATCAATATCAGGGAGAAGAAAGTTCTGCTTACTGTATTAACCATGACAAATCCTCTGAAAGACGCGTCTGGAAGTTGAGTCTTTCGTCATATACTTTTATAGATGCAGATTCGATGATTTGCTTCACAAACCGTTGAATTGCCGCGCGCTCTTTGCCGGCCATGACGGTACTGAAGACCTGGTCCTGCACCTCGTAAAACTTTTGAAGATGTCCCGGTATCCTTTCTTCCACGAGAAAGATGTGGTGGCCTCTCGGGCTCTGAAACACGTCACTCACCTCGCCGGGATTCAGAGCAAAGATTACTTCCTCAAACTGCTCCGGTAGATCTCCTCTTTGGAAAAATCCCAAATCTCCTCCAGCGTCGGCAGTAACCCCAGATGAATGGAGACGAGCCAGCTCCCTAAAGGATCGCACGTCACCATCTTTGAGCTGACTTTTGATCTCCAGGGCCTGCTGCCTGTCCTCCACCAGTATTTCTAAAACATGCACCTGATCACCCGCCATATATTGGTCAATATTGCTCTGATAGTAGTTATTCAGCTCCGCCAAAGTCACTTCAATGTTAGAGGTCACTTTCTGGTGCAGCAGTCTCTGGATCATCAGAAACTCCCGCATATGATCATAAAAGCCGGGAGAGACTACTTGATCCCCAGCCCAGTCGGCGGCGTAAGCTTCAACCTCCAGCCGGTCGATTTGAATTTTTTCCCTGGCGGCTTCCTGAAGCAACAGGCGCCGCCTGACATATTCACCAAAAAGAGCCAGTCTTGTTTCCTGGTCGAGATTCGCCCCGTCGGCCACGTCTCCGGAAAACCGGAGAAACTGCTCGAACTGGCTCATCAGGATCGGTTCAGCATTGATGACCATGAGTACGTCATCTTCAACAGTATCAGCCTGCGAAGTTGATCCAGAGTGCTGGCAGCCAGAAGCCGCCAGGAGCAATGATAGTGCTGCCACGGAAAAGCACCTCATGCCAGCTCCTCCAGCTCATTGAGAACACTATGGACGCTCTCAAACATTTCTCGGGGAGATCCTGGCGGAATATTGACCTGAAGAACGCCGCCCGGAGCAATGGCCCATCCCTTCTTGCTTCCCAGTCGGTCGATGATCTTCTCCGGCCTGATGGGAGTATCATCCCGAAACCTCAGCGTTAGGGTGGAAGCCTTCCGATCCATCGAAAGAATTTTCAATGATTGTCCGCGAACCCGAAGGCGTGCGTATTCGAAGAGATTGGCCACCGAACGAGGATAGTGTCCGAAACGATCCGATATCTCGTCTTTCAAAGCGTCCAGGCTCGATTCGTCGGATATCGTCGAAACCCTCTTGTAGAGCCAGAGCCGCAGGTTTGAATCATCAATGTAATGATCAGGCACTCGGATATCGAACTTCAAGTCGATCACGGAGTGGACTTCCGGCCGTCCTTCTTCTCCCTTTAGTTCGCGGATTGTCTGCTCTAACAGTTTCACGTAGAGTTCAAATCCTACTGCATTGATGTGTCCGTGCTGGGCTGCTCCAAGCAGGTTACCGGCTCCCCGAATCTCCAGATCCAGGGCGGCAATTCGAAAGCCGGATCCAAGATCGCTGAACTCGCGAATGGCAGCCAGCCGCTTCCTGGCATCGGTCGTCAGCGTTTCTTCTGACGGAACCAAAAGATATGCGTAGGCACGGCGATTGGAACGTCCCACTCGTCCCCGCAACTGATAGAGTTGAGACAGACCAAAGCGGTCGGCTCGATTGACAATTAAAGTATTCGCCCGGGGAATGTCGAGTCCATTTTCAATAATCGTCGTCGAAACCAGCACGTCGTATTCATAATTGAGGAACTTGAGCATGACTTCCTCAAGCTGTCGTTCCCCCATCTGACCGTGCGCGACTCCGACACGCGCCTCAGGCACAATCTGCTGCACCGTTTGGGCCATTGAGTAAATCGTTTCGACTGAATTGTGAACGAAAAAAACCTGGCCATTCCTCTTCAACTCAAGATCGATCGCACTCCGGATCACGTTGTGCGAGAACTTCATGACTATTGTCTGTATCGCCAGGCGATCTTTGGGGGCGGTCTCGATCAAAGAAAGATCGCGTATTCCGATCAAAGACATGTTGAGTGTACGAGGAATCGGGGTGGCCGACAATGTGAGCACGTCAACCTGCGTCTTCAATTTCTTGAGCTTTTCTTTTTGAGCAACACCAAAACGCTGTTCCTCGTCGACGATGACCAGACCCAGGTCCATAAACCGGACGTCCTTTGAAAGGATCCGGTGGGTCCCGATTAGAATATCGACCCTTCCTTCTGAGACCTCGCGGAGTACCTCTTTTTGTTTCGCCGCTTCTAAGAAACGGCTCAACATTTCAATCGTAACCGGAAAAGCTTTGAATCTTTCGGTGAAGGTATTGAGATGTTGAAATGCAAGTACCGTCGTCGGAGCCAGCACTACGACTTGCTTGTTGTCATTGACGGCTTTGAAGGCCGCCCGCATGGCCACTTCGGTCTTACCGTATC
>DATGOF010000218.1:0-5202 GCA_035306285.1 Acidobacteriota bacterium
AGGAGGTTGTGCGCTAGAAGCGTAGTGACTGATGATCTGATTCGTTCCCCGCAGCCTTTCTGCGTCTGCCTCCAGGGAATCGAGGAAAATAGAGTTCATCAGCATGCCCAGGATTTGGGCAGGCGGTGGATATCCGTGAACCTGTATCTCGGTTTCCTCTACCGGGTCCCTGGGATAACGCACCGAAATCGCCAGAATCCTGTCAGCCCCCATATGAATGGCCGGGGACAGAGGAGCCGTCTGACGAACACTGCCGTCTCCGTAGTAGACCCCGTTTACCGGCACTGCTGGAAAAACTATAGGAAGCGCAGACGAGGCGAGAACATGGTCGATTGTGATTTGAGCCTGCACAGCGCGCCGTCCTGCCCGCACCCAGGGCTGAAACTCCTCTTTCGTATGGACGAAGGTAATGGTTTGACCCGTGTGATAATTCGTCGCCGAGATAGCCAGGGCATCGAGTTTCCCTTGCTCGAGGTTTGACTGGATGCCTCCCGTGCGAATCCGCCTTTGGAGGTAATTTCGGAGCGGCGTGGTGTCGACGATCCCTCGCACGGGTACGGTGTGACCTCCACTTCCTCTAATCAACATCCAAGCCCAAAGAATAAGACTGCGACCTATAGCTGAAAGGTCGCTTCGAAAAACCTCCTCAATCTGTAGATCATTCCAGGCTTCACAAAGGTGCTGGGCGCTTTCTATTGGCTTTTCAGTGACCGAAGCCAGATACGTAGCATTGATTGCTCCTGCCGACACGCCCGTGATAATCGGGAATCTGCACTGCCCCTTTTCCGCCAGTGCCTTGAGTACGCCGGCCTGGTAGGCAGCGCGAGCACCGCCACCGGTTAAGACCAGAGCTGTGGAACAATCAGCGATAGCCATCTCCTCTTCCATATCATCTGACACTGACTGGCGTGTGTTCGAGAGAAGATCGCTTTGCTATCATCAAGGATCATGAAGGTCCTTTACCTCACGCGAGAGTACCCCCCCTATGTCTACGGGGGAGCCGGTGTCCATGTTGACCACCTCAGCCGTGCAATGTCACAGCTAGTCCCGGTCGAAGTTCGTTGCTTCGGTGACCAGAAGATCGAGGAAGCGGGTAAGAACCGAACAGTCCGCGGATTTCACGAATGGGAGGACGGCCTCAGTCCTGCCGACGAGCGCCTGAGAAAGGCTTTAAGCCCGATTTCTGTCAATCTCGCAACCGCCGCTCTGCCCACAACCGCTGACATCGTCCATTGCCATACCTGGTACAGCATGATGGGAGGACTCTGGATCAAACTATTATACGATCTTCCACTCGTCATCACGACCCACTCTCTGGAACCACTCAGACCATGGAAGGCGGAACAACTCGGGCGAGGCTACCAGTTGTCGAGCTGGATCGAACGAACCGCCGTCACTTCTGCTGACGCCGTAATTGCGGTATCCGAGGGTACTCGAACAGAGATTCTCGATACTTATTCCATTCCACCTGATAAGGTTCGAGTCATTCACAACGGTGTCGATATCTCTTTATTTCGGCCGCTGAACCCATTGCCGATGCTCGAGAAATACGGAATCTCTTCAGAACGTCCTTACGTTCTCTTTGTTGGGCGCATTACACGCCAGAAGGGCGTGATCTACCTGGTGCGTGCGATACGACACTTCCATCCCGACCTTCAAGTGGTTCTCTGTGCAGGCGCACCCGACACAGTCGAGATTGGACAGGAAATGGATCGGGAGGTCAGCCGGTTGCAGAGCGAGCGCACGGGCATTTACTGGATTAGGGACATTATTGCACCAGAGGACCTGGCTCGCTTTTACAGCGGCGCTGTCGTCTTCGTTTGTCCGTCGATATATGAGCCTTTCGGGATCATCAACCTGGAGGCTATGGCCTGCGGGTGCCCTGTGGTGGCGAGCAAAGTAGGGGGTATACCCGAGGCCGTTGAAGACAACGTGACGGGACTACTGGTGCCCTTTGAAAGCAAAGGCGCTCCTGACTACCAACCCCGAGACCCGGAGCAGTTCTCACGCGATCTCGCGCAGGCCGTGAACACTCTCTATAAAGATAAAGACCGTCGTGTGGCCATGGGAAAAGCTGGCCGCCTTCGTGTTGAAAGGCACTTTTCCTGGGATTCGATTGCACGACAGACTCTGGACCTTTACGAAGAGCTGATCAGCACTCGGGCCGCTCGCGCTGTCAACGTTTGAACCCGAGGCGTGAATCCGGCTACAGTGTTCAGTAAATTTTTTTAATCTTATCTTGAATGCGATATGACAGTTCGCCTGGACAAATGGCTTCAAATAGCACGCGTTTTCAAGACTCGAACCCGCGCTACAGACGCCTGCACAGCCGGCCGAGTAAAGGTCAACGGAGTAATCGCCAAAGCGCACAAGAACCTTTCCCTTAATGATCGCGTCGAAATTCAATTTGGGGACTGGACACGGATTCTGGTGGTCAAGGGATTGCCGGAAAGGGCTGTCCGGAAGGCCGACGTCGTACTTCTGTTTGAGGATCTCAGCCCGCCACGGCCTCAACTGGATCCGCTAGATCGTCTCTTGCGTGGCGCTGAAGTCCGCCAAAAGGGGAAGGGGCGTCCAACCAAGAAGGAACGCCGGCAGATTGAGAGACTGAAACGCTTCCCTTAGTCTAAGGCAAAGGCGGTAAAACGGGGGTACTTTAATTGATAGCTTGGGTCATTTACTTGACCTTGGTGATCGTCTTGACGGGGCTCTTGACCGCCCTCTACTCAGTTCTGATAGCGCTCCTTTACGGTCTTCATGAGAACTACCGTCGCTACTGGCAGCGCGCCGAACTGCAGTGGACCGGCCCTGACAGCCGTGCCTTAAAGCAGCGAGCTCTACCTGTGCGCGGGATTCTGCTCGTAGCTCTCATTTCCGCTCTGCTGATCGCGCACTTGCTCTTCTCCACCCCCTATTGAGAGCGACTCGAAGTTCATCGTAGCGATGTAGGGAAGATCTCGATAGCGATCGCGGTAGTCAAGACCATAGCCAATCAAGAAGTCTTCGCTGACATCTTTCCCGACATAGCGTACGGGAATCTGCGCCAGTCTCAATCGCGGCCGGTCCAGGAGTGTGCAGACATAGATCGAGGCCGGTTTCCTCTTCTTTAATTCTTGAATCAAGTAGTTCAAAGTGAGGCCAGTATCGACGATGTCCTCAACCAGGAGAACGTGGCGATCCTTCAGCGACGTTCGAGTATTACGGACAATCTCGACTTTCCGCGACCCACTCAAATGCCGATAGCGACTGATACCGATCCAGTCCAATTTTGAGGACGGGCCGATCGCTCGCTGCAGATCCATGCAAAATGGACGGGCCCCTTGCAGCACACCGATCAACAGGAGGTCTAAACCCTGATAGTCCTGTTGAATTTGATGCGCGAGGCGTTCCACAGTTTGGGAAATCGTCGCCTCGTCAAGAATGACCTGCTTGACGACGTTCGGCAGCTTGCTGGATTGACAAGAAGAAGAATGCGACATCATCACAACTTGCCAAACTTGAACAATAATTTATGGTAGTCCTTCCGGTAGAGGATCTTCACGTTGTATTCCGGGTAGAGTTCTCGCATTCGTCTTATCTTCCGATTTTTTCGGGTAACGAGACTCTGTTTCATTGTAGTGAGCTCCACAAACAGCTCAAATTCAGGCAGATAAAAATCAGGTGTGAATGATTCCGTCACATTCCCGCTCTCATCCCAGGCCAGGGGAAAACTGATCGGCTCATATTCCCAGGCGATCTGGTAGAAGTCCAGAAAGCGCGCGAACTCCTCTTCGCTCTCATGGGCAAAGGAAATGGTCGTAACACGATCTGAACCTAGCATCAATCTCGAGGACATTGTCACAAACTGGGCTGACACTGCCGCCCTTTAAAGGATACCAGCTCAGGGAGCCTCGATGATGGTGGGTGGAACTGCCGATAAATACCGAAGAGTCTTGTTGCCGAGAAGCTGTTGGGCGACAATCGGCTGGTTCGACTCTACAATGATGTATCCTCGAATCAGTCCCTCTGTGGAGGGAATCATATCTTCAAGTACTTCTGAAAGGCGCTGACCGGGTGCAAGCTGCACAACTGTTTCACCCGCCAGTTCTCCATCTCGGTCAAAAACCTCGATCTGCACCTGAGCGGTGATGTTATTAGGATTGAAAAGTGCAATCCCGGTGAACGAATTGAGAGAAGGCTTTTGCGGGTCTATTGTTCCATTGGCCACCTGACTGAAGACAGCTTGCGTAAAGGGAGTGGTTTGGAGCGACATGGCAGCAGCAAACTGCGCAGACAACGGCTCTCCGAATACCACGTCTCCCAGGATTCCGCCTTGACTCGACTCGACACGAATCGATCCTACCTGCTCACCGGCCAACCCAAAGATTTCGTCGACAGTCCGCTGGAATGTCTGGTTGGGGCCCAGAACGATAGGACCCACAACCCTTTCCGACACGCCCCCCTGGGGCTCCTGCAGAAAGGCTGTCAGAGTCACATTGATCAGAAAGTCCGTCGGGTTGACTAGTTTGAGGCTGGTGAAAATGTCAGGACCGTGTCCGAGCTGGGCCGAGTAGGAAACAGTCTTGTCATGAGGAAAAACAGCGTTTAGACCCAGCAAAGTGTCTGCCAGCTCGATGACCTGAAAGCCGACTGCCTCGCCACCTTCAACATCCACCTCGACGAAACCGTCATTTATTTCGGGCACATCGAACAATTCAGCAACCGAAGCCCTCAAGACTCCTAGAGGGTCGACCGCTCTTTGCACGCGGGCGAGCTGGGCTCCGCTGTTGCTGTAGAGGCGCAAATCCAGTCCAATCTGTTCGAGACCAGGATTAGCGATATTCAGGAAGGTAGCGGCCTGCAGGAAGCCGCTCCGCAAACGAAAGCCACTGGTGCCCTGATGGACTCTGGTAAACACCAGACGGCTGGATGTCTGCGTCTGAGAGATTCCTCCATCCATCTTCGTCAGTTCACTTGAAAGGCCGTTACCGAACTGGAAAAAACTGGCCAACTCTGGACGGCTGGAACGCATTCGAACCCACCCTGATTGCTCAGTTGAAAAATCGATTCCGAAGATTTCCGCACCGAGCTGGGCTAGCTGATCGCCAGAAGGGATGTCGAGAACAGCCGGATTAGAGAGGTAGGATGCCAGTTCGCCATCCAGTTGACGGTTCTCGACGAAAACTTCAGCCTCGTCGGCTCCGAAATTGCTAACCGCAAATC